>NZ_LR130785.1:218078-311898 GCF_900626135.1 Senegalia massiliensis | reverse complement strand
CCTTCTTCTTGCTTTTCCTCTACTTCCTCAACCTCTACTACTTCTTTTTGTTCTTCTTCTGCTTCCTCTTGTTTTGTGTCCTTTCTAGATACTATAGAAAGAATATCTTTATCCTTCTCTTTTCTATGTATATATCCATATAAGACTTCTGAATTGGAACTTTTTATTGCTATAATATTATAGTCATCTATTGCTCTATCTGAATGTAATACATTTTTAGGATTAAAATCATTTTTATAGAATGATTTACCTCCTCCTACATCAGACATAGTTCCAAAATATAAAAATCCTTCTTTTGAAGCATTGTCATCAATAAGAATTATGTCATATACGTTATTTACATCTTCTATTCCACTGATATTTACTTCTAATTTCCCTCTTCCATCTCTGACTTCAATTTTGGAATGTCCTTTTATATGGGTATTAGAAGTCGCACTTTCTAACATAATAAATTTTCTTAAATATTTAATATTACTCACAATTGACCCCCCTTTAATCCTTATTAGTATTATATGTACAAATACTCAAATAGTTGACAAAAAAAATTAGAGGATTAATCCTCTAATTTTTTTTGCTATATATACTATCTGCAAGGAGAGCAAATTGTTCTATTGAAAGTTTTTCTCCTCTTATATTTTCTTTTATATTTAAATCTCTTAATATTTCTTTTATTTCTTCTTTGTTTATACCTACATCACTAGAACTCAATGAATTCACAAGGGTTTTTCTTCTAAGAGCAAAAGCTCCTTTAACTACATTAAAGAATAATTGTTCATCTTTAACATCTACTCTTGGCTTACTATAAACATCTAATTTTATAACTGCAGAATCTACATTTGGCTTAGGTATAAATACATTTTTAGGAACTATAGTTACTATCTCAGGATTACTATAATATTGAACTGCAATAGATAATGCACCATAAGCTTTAGAACCAGGTGAAGCCTTCATTCTTTCTGCTACTTCTTTTTGAACCATAACTATTATGCTTTCTAAATTTACCTTCTGTTCTAACAATTTCATTATTATAGGAGTAGTTATATAATAAGGCAAGTTTGCAGCAAGTTTTACTTTCTTATTCTCAAACTTTTCTTCTATTATATTATTTAAATTTAATTTTAAAACATCTCCATGAATAACTTCAATATTTTTATAACTGTTTAAAGTATCATCCAATATAGGTAAAAGTCTTTTGTCTAATTCTATAGCTATAACTTTCCTAGCTCTTTCAGCAAGAGCACTAGTAAGTGTGCCTATTCCTGGACCTATTTCTATTACTTCATCATCCTTATCAAGATTTATTCCATCACATATCTTATCTAATATATTCCCATCTATTAAAAAATTTTGACCAAGATTTTTTGAAAATCTAAAATTATACTTTTTTAAAATATCACTCATTACCTTTGGTGAATATAATTTATTTTCCATCTATATTTTCAATCCTTTCTAAAGCTATTTCAAATTCATTTCTTGATATTCCATAATTATTAAGTCGCTTTAAAAACTGTTTTGAATTACAATATCCTATAGAGAGGATTTTTCCAAGTATAGCACGCCTATAAGAAGCGTTATTTCCACCATTTAATCCATTTTTCAATAAATCTACTTTAGTAAATTCATTTCTCTTTTTACTTGCTTCATATCTTGCACCTTTTAAAGCCTCTATTATATCTTTTGGTTTAGCATTTTCTATTCCTATATTATCATTTAATGTTGCTTTTTCTTGTGGTAAAAATGCATGCTTACATCCTTGCACGCGAGATGATATAAAATTTCTTATTTTTTCACCTGCAAAATCTGGATCAGTAAAAATTATTACACCTTTATTTTTTTGTGCAAGTTTAACTCTTTCTATAAGATCATCAGGGTATCCAAATCCACCTGTAGTTATAACTTCACAATCTACTGCTCTTTTAAGTGCAGACACATCATCTTTACCTTCAACTACTATAACCTCTTTAATCATCAGTACACTCCTTTTATAATGTATAGTATATTATACCATAAGTAACTTTGAATTATATAAAAAAGCAAAGGCGGAAATCCGCCTTTGCTTAATTTAATATATGAACTTTTATTTTTCTTCTACCATATTGTAATGCTGTACTTCTATTTGAGTAAAATAAATCAACCTTATTTCCTTTTATTGCTGAACCAGTATCTGCTGCTATTGCATATCCATAATCTGACCAGCCATCTAATGATTCAATGTATAATCTTGTTCCTAATGGTATCACATTTGGATCTACTGCTACTTTCCCTGGACCTGATGGAACACCAGAAGCAGTAATACCTTTTATACTATAAGCAGTAGAACTCATTACTATTGTTCTCTTTGCATTAAACTTGTTACTTGAAGAACTGCTACTTGAAGAACTGCTACTTGAATTAGAAGATGGTTTTGATACCTTATTTCTATCTGAGCTACTACCTCTTGAAGCTACTGTTAAAGGTTTTTTACCTTTTTCTATAATTTGATTTACAGGTTCTTTAACTACTTCTTCAGAAATTATATCTTCTTTTACAAGTTTTCCATTTTCAAATATTTGAGCTTTAGTTATTTCTTTTATTCCTTTAGCACCTTTTTTAACTGTATTTGTTTTACCAAGTTCTAATCTCTTATTGTCTTTATACAGAGTTTTAAATTCTAATTCTTCTTCTTCAACTACTTTTTTCTTATCTACTTTTGTAAGAATTATATTTCCTTCTGTATGTTTTGCATTTAAACCTGGTTTTACTTTATCATCTTTATCTACTTTTATGCCAAAGTCTTTTAAGATTTCCTTTATATTATCTTTATATGTCTTTTTTGTGATTGTTTTAGTTCCAATTTCAACAGTAACTGGTTTGGAACGCTTTACCACTATCTCCATATCTTCTTCTACTTTATCTTCCAGATCAAAATTAATATAATCTGATTTTCCTATATATATCTCTTTTTCTTCAATTACTTCTCCAACTGTTTCGTTAGATGTTTTTATATTCTGAGTCTTATCGTCTATTGTCAATTTTACTTCTGCAAATGAATCTTGATATAGGAAAACAGAAAATAATGCAATTACAAAAACAACACTAATAGCTATAAGCCATCTTTTGCTTTTTAATATATTTTGCATTTTATAACCTCCATTTCTTGATTCTTAAGTAGTATATTAAGTATTTTTCTATTTGTCAAATTTATTGACATATTTATTTGTTAAATATACTTCAATGAACCTCCTTTTATGTATATAACCCACTTTAATCATATTGAAATATAAATGTTATATTTCTGTAATAATATGTACATGTATAGATAATATTATTCAAAAAAAACATAAAAAAGAAGAACTTTTTAAAAAAAGTTCTTCTTTTTTATGTTTTTACTTAATATATACGTAATATACTTTTAATACATTGGATACATACCATTATATCCTTCATCATCATCCCAGTCTTCCATACAATCTTCCATATCTGGCATCATTGGATATGGACACATTGGATACATTGGACCACAATTATTATTCATTCTATCTCCCAATACTTCTTCTATACATTCCATTATGCAATAACATAATTTCATTTTAATTGGATCCATATTCATAGGCATATTTGGCATTGGCATAGGTCTAGGCATTGGCATAGGTTTTGGCATTGGTCTTGGGCAAGGTCTCATCTCTGGATTTGGCATATGTGGAGGTGGACATGGCCTCATAGGTTTATCTTCTATAGGTAATCTATCTGGCTTATATGGTTTTTTGGGCATTTTAGGATAATCATATTTTTTATCTTTTTCCATTTAACAATCTCTCCTTAATAATAGTATTTATATCTACTATCATTATATGGAGATATATTAGGGGTGTTACTCTATACCAAAAATTTTCTTAGCATTTCTTGTAGTACTATATTCTATTTCTTCTAATGGTACATTTTTTAAATCTGCTATAGTTTGAGCTACATATTTTACATATTTAGGTTCATTTCTTTTCCCTCTATATGGATGCGGTGTTAAATAAGGAGAGTCCGTTTCAATTAATAATCTATCTAAATCTATACCTTTTGCTACTTCTTTTGGTGTTTTTGCATTTTTAAATGTAGTAGGACCTGCTAAAGATATATAAAACCCTAAATCTATAAACTGACTACTCATCTCTAAAGAACTTTGATAGCAGTGCATTATACCTCGTAACTTTTCATCATTTTCTTCTTTTAAGATATTATATGTGTCTTCATGTGCATCTCTATCATGTATAATTATAGGTAAATCAAGCTCTTTAGCTAATCTTATCTGCTCTTTGAACCATTTTTTTTGTAATTCCCTAGGTGAATTATCATAATAATAATCTAGTCCTATCTCACCTATTGCAACAACTTTTTCTTCTTTTGCAAGTTTTCTTAATTCTTCTATTGTATTTTTATCCATATCCTTTACATCATGAGGATGTACTCCTACTGCTGCATAAATCATCTTATTATTTCTTGCTAATTCTACAGCACTTTTAGATGTATCTAAATCTGCACCTGGATTTACTATAAATTCTATATTATTTTCCTCTAATTCTCTAATTATATCTTCTCTATCTTTATTAAATCTTTTGTCATCTAAATGTGCATGACTATCTACTAACATTATCAAATCTCTCCTTTAACTCTTTTGTACATCTATTACCCATTATTATATTTATCTATACATGTTTTACAAATACATGCTTTTCCTTTTTTGTCTTCTGGCACTTTTTCTATAAGTTCTTTTGGAACTTTAACTTTGGTACACCAGCAATCTCCATCATGAGCCTTACAATAATTAGGTTGTCCACACAATGGACATATTTTATCATTTAATCTATTCAATCTATTCACCTCTAAATTTTTCTTATAACTTTTTTTCGGAATATATTCTCTATTTCTTCTTTATCATAAATATCTATAATAAGTCTTTTTACTTTTAGTTCAGTATCTCTTTTATACTTTATAATCAATTTATATTTTTCTCCTTTTGTATCCTTAAACTCATAATTTTGAATATGTTTAAACCTTATAAAGTTATTATATTTTATTACACCTTCTTCTCCTATAACAAAAGGTTTTGTATAATAATTTGCAAAGAATATATAGTATACTGAAAAGAATACACCTATATCAATGTTTTTTATTATATTTTTATCTATTATCATATTATATCCTGAATATATTAAATATATTGAAGCTACTCCAAATAATATCCATTTTATAATATTTATAATGCCATTTTCTTTTTTATCCTCATATAAAACTTCTCCTACTAATTTCATATTAGCCCTATCTTTTAATAAACTCACTACAGCAAAAACTAATACTAGAAAAGTAAGAACAAAATATGTGCTATCCATATCAATTCCTCCATTCATATATACTATAATTTAATTATATCATTAAATTATAATAATCCCCATATAGAAATTTCTATATGGGGACTGTTATTATAATACTTTTGCTCCACTTTCTATTTCATCTAATGTTGTAAGAAGTGAAATTGCTTTTCCTTTTTCTGCTGAAAGAATCATTCCTTCTGATTTTACTCCTCTTAGTTTAATAGGTTTTAAGTTTGCTACTATTACTACTTTTTTACCTATAAGTTCTTCAGGAGAATAAACCTCTGCTATTCCTGAAACTATTTGTCTTTCTTCCTCTCCAACCTTTAGCTTGAATACTAAAAGTTTATCTGCATCTGGATGTTTTTCTGCTTTTATTATTTCAGCTATTTTTAAATCAACTTTATCAAATTCATCTAATGATATATAATTTGTTTCCACTTTCTTTTCCTCCTTATCCTTCTTACCTGTTCTTTGTTCTACTAACTTTTTATTGGCTTCATCTAATTTTTCTATTTCTTTTTCTACCTCTAATCTTGGAAACATTGGGCCTTGTTTTCTTACATTTAATCCTGACTTAAGTCTTCCCCAATCAGATAAGGATTCCCAAGTAGTTACTAGTCCTTTATCTACACCTAATTGCTTCCATATTTCATTTGATGTATTTTCCATAAATGGTCTTATAAGTACAGATATTATTCTTATAGATTCAGATAAATTATAAAGAACAGTATCTAACCTATCTTTTTTATCCTCATCTTTAGCTAGAATCCAAGGTGTAGTTTCATCAATATATTTATTTGTTCTACTTATAAGTTTCCATATTTCTTCTAATGCATTACTATATTTAAGTTCATTCATATGACTATCTACCATAGTAGGTGTTGATATAGCAAGTCCTTTTAAGCTATCATCAAACTCACCTTCTTCTTTAACATCTGGTATTATTCCGCCATTATATTTGTCAATCATTGCTATAGTTCTACTTACTAAATTCCCCAAATCATTAGCAAGATCAGAGTTTAATCTATTCATAAACTTTTCTTTTGTAAATGATCCATCTTGACCAAATGTAAATTCACGAAGCAAGAAATACTTAAGCGCATCTACACCATATAAATCTATAATAGACTCAGGATATACAACATTTCCTTTAGACTTTGACATTCTATCATTATCAAAAAGTATCCATCCATGACCAAATACTTGCTTAGGTAATTCTTCACCTAAAGCCATCAGTATTGCAGGCCAAATAATAGTATGGAATCTTACTATTTCCTTACCTACAAAATGTATATCTGCTGGCCAATATTTCTTATAATCGCTATCATCATCACTTAAATATCCTAAAGCAGATATATAGTTACTAAGTGCATCTGTCCACACATATATTACATGCTCCTCATCAAAAGGTACTTTTATTCCCCAATCAAATGATGAACGTGTTACAGATAAATCATCTAGACCAGGTTTTAAGAAATTATTTAACATTTCATTTTTTCTAGATTCTGGTTGTATGAAATCAGGATTTTCTTCTATATATTTAATAAGTTTATCCGTGTATTTAGATAGCTTGAAAAAGTATGTCTCTTCCTTTTGTTTTTCAACACCTCTATTACAATCTGGACATTTTCCATCATTTAATTGTTTCTCAGTAAAAAATGCTTCACAAGGTGTACAATAATATCCTTCATATACGCCTTTATAAATGTCACCTTTCTCATAAAGTGTTTTAAATATCTTTTTTACTGTTTCTTCATGATAATTATCTGTAGTACGAATAAATATATCATAAGATATATCCATAGTTTCCCAAAGTTCTTTTATTTCACCTACTATTTTATCTACATATTCTTTAGGTTTAACACCTTTTTCACTTGCTACTTTTTCTATTTTTTGTCCATGTTCATCTGTTCCTGTAAGGAACTTCACATCATATCCTTGCAACCTCTTATATCTTGCTAATGCATCTACAGCTACAGTAGTATAAGTATGACCTATTGTAAGATTTGCACTAGGATAGTATAAGGGAGTGGTGATATAAAAACTATTCTTATCTTTCATATTTTTCCTCCTCTAAATTTATTTTTACCCAATTTTCACAATAAAAAAATCCCCATCTCTTGTAGAGACGAAGATTCGTGTTACCACTCTAATTTACTTAAATTTCTCAATTTAAGCCTCAATAGGTTCTAAGACCTTCCAAATTAACGTTTTGTATACGTCTAGACCTACTTTAATTCAACCTAGAAGCTCAGGGGCCATCTTCAATTAATTTTCTACCGCTAGCTTTCACCTAACCTAGCTCTCTTTTGGGTATCTTCTTAATTTACTCTTCCCTTCATAGCTTTTATTTTATTATATACTATTATTGATTAATGATATCCAAACTATTCATTTTTGTCAAGATTTTTTATATGATAATAGAAAAAATCAAAGGAGATTGATCTCCTCTGATTTTTTAGTTTTATTATTTAAATAATAATATTTTACCTACAGAGTTATCTTTACTTTTGCCAACAACTCTTATTTTTAATCCATAACTAGAGATATTACGACCTGCATCAACTAAATCTGGATTACTGTAATCATTACTGTCATCAAATAAAGCATTGGCTTTAGTATAGTTATCTTTCATTGTTACACCTAGTAAATCAGTATAATCTAAGAACATCTTAGAAGATTTTTCTGTACTAAAAGCAGCATCATGAATTTGATATCTAGTAGAACCTATAGATTTGTCACTCCATTCATTACCACGCTGATCAGCATCTACTATTCCAAGGAATCCTTCTCCAGGATGTGCTCCCGTCCAATTGTTATCATAAGAATTATCAACATACCAAACAAGCATACCAGGATCGAAACTCATTAATGAATCTCCTCTTCTAATATTTGATAATCCTTCATCTACTCCTGTATGAGTTCTCCACTCAACTAAATAATAATGCTTTGAATAAGATTTACCTGTATCTTTTGAGAAACCATCCAATGTGAATAATGTATCTGATTCTGCATCATCAGAAAAGATATCTGTTCCATCAGCTGTTACATTTATATTATCTACATATAATCCATCAAGGTTAGTTCCCCAATCAGTCATATAACGGAATTGTAATTTAACTTTTTGACCAGCATACTCACTTAAATCAATAGATTCATTTAACCATCCGTTACTATTGCCAGTATATCCTGGTATATTCTCTTTTATTTCTGGATAACCATCTTCAACAATATCAGATACTGTATTTGGAGTTTCTAATGACGTCCAAGTCTCTCCATCATCAGTAGATATTTGAACCATACCAAAGTCCCAATTTGATTCAATATTATACCAAACATCATAATTTAAAGAAGCTTCTTTAACTCCACTTAAATCTACAGAAGTTACCATTTTATTGTCAATTTCGTCCCCTCTTCCACTGAAATACTCATATTCTCCTCCTGCTGGAGTATTAACTGTACTTTCCTTGTCAGGAAGATTAATTCTTACTACATCATTGTTAACTCCTTTTGAACTAGCTTGATCTAATACAGCTTCAACCCCTTTAGAAGTTATTTCATCAACCTCTATAGTAGTTCCACTTAACCAATTTCCTCCATGAACAGCTTGTAAAAATTCTTTAGCATATGGACTCATTCCTGTAGGCTCTGTTCCAGGAATATCTCCTGCCCAACTACCACTACTCATTAATGACCAATACCCTACTGGTTCTCCTTCACCTGTATATTGTGTGTCATATTCATCAGGTAGTCCTAAATCATGACCATATTCATGAGCAAATACACCAGCTGCTCCATCTTCTGGTTCTATAGTATAATCATATGCACCTAGTAATCCACCAAATCTATCACTATTTGATGTACCACCTGGAACTGCAACTAATTGTCCTAAATTCCATCTATGAGACCATATAGCATCTCCACCTAATTTTCCACCACCAGCTTCTTCTCCAACGCCAGCATGAATTACCATTAAGTGATCTATGATTCCATCAGGCTCATCATATACTCCATCTCCATCATAAT
This sequence comes from Senegalia massiliensis, assembly GCF_900626135.1. Classification (NCBI taxonomy): domain Bacteria; kingdom Bacillati; phylum Bacillota; class Clostridia; order Eubacteriales; family Clostridiaceae; genus Senegalia; species Senegalia massiliensis. The sequence continues at coordinate 302,530 of NZ_LR130785.1, read as the reverse complement.
CATCTCTGTCCCATACATCATATTCACTTAAATCAATATTAGGATCTTGTCCTGCTTTTGTAAGAGCTTCAAATACTAATTCACGAGGACGATGATCTGATCCATCAGGTGTTGGATAGTTTCCTCCATAATAAGCTGCTGGATGATCTGCAGTATACCAGCCTGCTACTGTCCCATCAACTGTATAGCTACCACCTGACTGTTCTTCATAATATTGTCTCATTGAAACTAAAGTTTCACCATTTGGTCCATTATATCCATCTTTACCAAATATCATATTTTGAAAATGCTCATTTGTATAGTCTTCATACCACATATCCGTTTCTTCTTTAGTAATTGAGCCATTTTCATAGTCTGGGAAATCAATAGCAAGAACTAAAACTTTATCTTTTCTTACATTGCCATTATAAGCTTCCTTTTCAAGAGAATCTAAATCTTCAACATGACCTTTTTTAACTCCTTTACCGTTAAAAGTTCCATTATTAAGATTTTTAGCTCCTGGAATAACTTTGTCTATGCCTTTTACTTGATTATCTCTTTTCTTAGTAGATTCAGCTTTAGATTTTAAATACTTATTTAATGCCTTTTCTGCTTCTTTAAGAGTTGCATTTTTAGATATTTTACCTTCATCTTTTAACATTTCTATTAATCTCTCATCATTAGCTATGCCTAGGTCAAAGGAACTTCCCCTATATGCCTGTACTTTATGTTCTGAATTTGAATCTAAAACTTTTGATTCTGGTGCTTCTGCTGCAAAACTAAATGAACTAAGCAACATACTGCTTGCAACTGCTAAACTTAAGATCTTTTTCATCAATAAACCTCCTTGATTAAATTTATCTTTTAAACCTGTTACATAAATATACCTCTTCTCTTGTACACCTCCTTATACTTTTTTATTTATGATTATGATATTATGCTCTATTAGTTTGAATATTGCGAATATTAGTTATTAATATAATACATCAGCCATTAGTTTAATGCAATATTTTCCAAATAAATAGTTCTAACTTCCTATAAGTTGTACAACCTAACTAATATATATTATTTTACTTTTTAAAATATTACTTGTTTTATTTATTATAACTAATATTTATTACAAAATTTATCGAAATGACTTGTAAATTTACTTCTATTTTTGAAAAAAACATAAAAATAAGAAGATTTTTTAATCTTCTTATTTTTACCTATATATATTCTATTCCTTCAATTCTTTCAATACCAAATCCAGGTGCATTATTTAATGTTATATTTGCATTTTCAAATATAGATCCACCTATTACAGGGTCTATTTCACATAATACTGGACCATCTAAATCTATTTTTGTAATTATTTTTTTAGATGCTGCCAAATGAGCTGCTGCATTTACACTTACTTTAGCTTCTAACATACATCCTATCATACATTCTACATCATATATCTCTGCCATAGTTATTATTTTAAGCGCCTTATTTATTCCGCCTGTTTTCATTAATTTTATATTTATAAGATCTGCAGCTCTTTTCTGTAATATTTCTAAAGCATCTCTTTCAGAAAATACACTTTCATCTGCAAGTACTGGTATATTTACATTATCTGTAACAAGCTTCATTCCTTCTATATCATATGCTGCAACTGGTTGTTCTACTAACTCTAAATCAAGTCCCAAATATTCCATCTTATTAAGAGTTTCTATAGCTTCTTTAGGTTTCCAGCCTTGATTTGCATCTATTCTTATATCTATATTATTCCCTACTGCATTTCTTATAGAGACAAGTCTTTTTATATCCATTTGAGAATCTTTTCCTACTTTTACTTTAAGAGTTTTATACCCTAATTTTATAGCATTTATACTGTCTCTAACCATTTCGTCTGGGTTATTTACACTGATAGTTATATCTGTAGTAATATTTTTTCTATATCCACCTAATATTTTATATATAGGTGCATTATAAAGCTGTCCATATAAATCATATAAAGCTATATCTATAGCAGCCTTTGCGCTAGTATTTCCTACAATAGATGAATGTAATTTAATCATTGATTCTTCAAAGTTTTCTATATCACATCCTTTAATTGAAGGTGCAATATGATCCTTTATAGCCCCTATTATAGATAAATTAGTATCACCTGTGATTACTCCAGTTGGTGGAGATTCTCCATAACCAATATTTCCTGTATCTGTATGAATTTCAGCTATTATATCTTCTACAGATTCTACTGTTCTAATTGCTGTTTTAAATCGAACTTTAAGTGGTACTGATATTTTACCAAGTCTTATATCTGTAATTTTCAAAATATGTCCCCCTATATTAGAAAATTTTATTTTATTACTTCTAATAGTATATTATTTAAAGAAAATTAAATTAATACTAATAAAAGCTATTAGATATTATATCCAATAGCTTTTTGTGATTTTATATTGAGTTTTTTACTGTTCTTCCTCAGTTTTCTTTTCGTCTTCATTCATATTATCGTCTTCTTGGTCCATATCTAATCCATCTTCTTCATTTTGTTCTTCAGATGGCTCCTCATCAATATCAGGCTCATATTCATCATCACCCATCTCATCATTTGGGTCTTCTGCTGGTTCTTCATCTAAATCAGGTTCTTCTGGATCTGAACTCGTATCACAAGCTATTACACTTAAAGCAAGCATAAAAGTTAATAAGATTATTAAAATTTTCTTTTTCATTTTTTATACATACTCTCCTTTAATTTTAAATTGTTTGTATAGCTCTTATAATTCCCAACATATATTTTTTTAATACATAGTTTAAATTTTAAAAATATAAATAAGCTATATATTTAATTATAAAGGGTATGAATTGTATAAATATAGAAAGGATGATATATATGAAAAAAATTAAATTGATTTTATTTATATTATTTATTTCTATAACTTTAGTGGCATGTAATTTAAATGAAGATGCTAATAGTAATTTAGATAAAGAACAAGTTATAGAAAAAACAGAAGAAAGTTTTAAAGAACTTAAATCTTTAAACGAAGAAGTAGATATGGTATTATCAGGTTTAGTTGAGGGCCAACAACAAAAACAAAGTATAGAAATGGAAGTAGAAATGATTTATGATGATAATAAAGATATCGAAAGCATTCATACAAAAACAGAAGTTACATCAAATAATCAAACTCAAACGATGGATTTCTATAAAAATCCAGAAAATATGTATATCAATCAAGGTAATGGTTGGATAAAATTTAATGGTCAAGAAGACTATTCTACAACTTATGAACCCATATTAGATTCTTTTTTAACTGTAGTAGAGGATTTAGATATGGAAGAAAAAGAAGAAAAATATATTTTTAAATATAAAGGAAAAGATGCAAAGATATACAGATTAATGGGAGTTCCTTATAATATCGAGTACAATGGTATAGATAATAAGGATATTGAACTAGATTTAGAATATAGTATCTCAAAAGAAAATATGCTTTTAAATGAAATAAAAATTAAAACCTTTGGCGAAATAGATGAACAAAATAATATTGAAATTAATGTAGATGTAGATTTTGATGATTTTAATGAGATAGATGAAATAGAAATACCAGAAGAAGTTACAAACTCAGCAAGTATTAAATAAAACTACTGGAATTTCCAGTAGTTTTATTTAATATTTATAAAGCCTCTTTAGCAAGTTTATCTGCTAAATCATTGTATTTATCACCTGAATGACCTTTTACCTTTACAAAATTAATTTTTATTTTTTTGCTAGCATCCATACAATATTTTTTATAAGCTTTTGTACCATCTTTATTAGCTTTCCAATCACCAGTAGCCCATTTTGATATTCCCTCATAATCATGATAAATAGCTATTTCTTTAATATTATTTTCTATTGCAAATTCTATAGCTTTCTCTGCTCCTTTTAATTCTCCTGATACATTTCGCATTTTTGAAAGTTCTTCATCATCAAATTTATCAGAAAAATGGTATTCTTTATTATTCCAAAAAATCACTGCTCCATATGAAAATTCTTTTGTTTTCTTTTTATAGCTGCCATCTACATATGCAATAGCTCTATTTTTATCTTTAACTATAATTGTATCTATATTCTTTTCTTTTTGTACTGTATATTCTTTTCTATCATTCATATATTTTTCTGCATCAATTTTACTTTTAAAAGATTTATATTCTGCACCAGAATAACCATTAACACTTTTCTTACAATCATCCCAACTTGTAAATATACCTGTTTTTTTACCTTGTCTTACTGCATAATATTTTTTTGTCATGAAATCACCTTTCTTAAAAACACTCTATTTCTTCCCATATTTTTAGCTCTATAAAGCTCTTTATCAGCAAGTTCCATAATATCTTGTATGGAATTGAAATCCGAACTATTACCTATTACTCCCCCAATACTTATTGTTACAAACTTCTTTTCTCCTTTATATATATAATAAAGACCACTATTTTCAACTTCCATTCGAATAATATTAGCTAGATTAAAAGCCTGTTCATAATTTATACAATTAGAAATATATACGAATTCTTCCCCTCCATATCTTCCAAAAGTATCATTTCTTTCTATTTGAATTCTCTTTATACAATCTACAACTTTTTTTATGCATAAATCCCCTTCAACATGTCCCCAATAATCATTATATATTTTAAACTTATCTATATCTATCATAAATAATGCCACTAAACTTTTTGATGTTTTATTTAAAATATTTTTAAGATGTAAATTTATGCTTCTTCTATTTTTAATTCCTGTTAAATCATCTTCATAAACTTTCTTTTCAAGAATTTTATTTGAATTTTTTATATTTTCAAGCTCATATTTTTGTCTAGATATTTCATTTTCAAGTCTTATTCTTATCTTTTCAACTTCTACTGTCTCATCAATATTTTGAAATTCTATATTTAATATTTCTAATTTACTCTTTAGCTTTGAACTCATAATTTCTTGATTTATATTAGAATATTTTTTGTAATATTCTAAAGAATTCTTATAATCCCCTTCTTTTTCATGATATTCAGAAATAAGTCTATATACATTACAAAGTTTATTTTTAGATCCAACAGTTTCTGCAAATTCCATAGCTTTTTCATAAAAATTTAATGCTCTTCCCGTTGACATCTCAATATAAAGCTCTGCTATATTTATCAATACATCTATCACATAATATTTATTATTTATGTTTTGAAGTCTTTTAAAAGATCTAAAATAATACTCTTTAGCTTTTTTAAAGTTTTTCATAACAAAGTAAACTTGTCCTATTCTATTTTCAAGCTCTCCGATGCTAATCATATCATTATCACAATCAAGCAATTTATATGCTTTATTAAATACTTCAAGTGCTTTTTCATACTCTTTTTTAGTAAAATAAACTTCACCAATATTCCCAAGTATAGCTGCATGATTTAAAGTATAGTTATTCTGAAATATAGTATCAATAGCTTTATTATAATAATAAACAGCCTTATCATACACCTCTAATTCTCTATATACTTCTCCAATATTATTCAAAACACTACTTACCAAAGATTCATCTTCATTAAATTTTAATAAATTATCTGCCTCTAAAAAATTTTTTATAGCTTCTTCATACATATCATTATAAAAGTATGCAATTCCTATAAGGTTTAGTGATTTTGCTTGTCCTACAGTATGGTTTTCTTGTCTAAATATCACAAGAGCTTTATATGAATAGTCAAGTATATTACTTATATCTGACTTTATTCTACTACCCAAAGAAACACTAAGAAATGCATAAGCTTCCTCTATTACTAAATTACTAGATTTAGCTAACTTACAGGCATCTTTACTTATTTTAATAGCCTCATCTGGATATATAGATACTATACTTTTTGCATAGTTAATTTTATTATATATTTCTTCTGATATATTTTTTATGGTAATCAAATCCTTTATTTATATATGATTAACTTGTTTTTATTTATAAAAATTTATCATTTATTTTCTTAAATTAATATATTCTATAAATAAATATAAAACCCTTTAAATGTTCAGATAAAAATAACAATAAAAAACCTATGAATCTATTATATTTATAATAACTTCATAGATAAAAGATTTAATCGTAAGGATAAGCTAGTAACTTATTTATCATCAATTTCTATTTGAATACACAACATTATATAACTTATTTTTAACTATATTAAATTCTTCTTTTTCTATAGCATTAGGATATGTCATAATCATTAATGGTATAGATTCTTTTTCTTTATCATAAGCTGGTTGCTCATATGGATATTTATTTAACTTAAATTTTAACCTTTCATAAAAGTTAATTCTTCTTTTTGCTTGAATTGTATTTGGTTTTTCTACTTCTAATACAATCTTTTTATTTGTTGTGTCTATAAGCCTTTCTAAAAATTTCTTTCCATAACTTTTCCCTCTATGTTTTTCATCTATTGCAAAATGTTCTACAAATAAGAACTCATCTAAATCCCATGTTGTTATAAAACCCACTATTTCTTCACCATCTTTTAAAGGTTTCATTTTATACCTAGGATTTTTTAATATCTTTTTTTGTAATTTTAAATCTCTCTTTTCATCTTTGGGAAAAGATTCATTATATATATCCCATATTTCATTAAAGTTTTCCATGTAAATTTTCCTTTCTTTTCTATTCATATAAATGCTGAGGAAAAGTTTCCCTCAGCATTTATATAAGTAATGCTTTACAATATATTTTTCAAATACTTCATAATAGAATTCTTATTCCTACCTATCTTACCCATAAATATTGCTTTTCTAATTTCTTCTAATATTTTTGATACAAGTAACTCTTCTGGCAACTCAAATTCTTCTAATATATCAGCTGCTGTAATTACATCTGAAATATCTTGTGATTCTTCAAATCTTGTAATATAATTATTTGCCATGAACTCTACATGTATTTTGAATTTACCCATTTCCTCATCTGGGTGCAATAGTTTTCTTGTGCCTACTATATCTGAAAGTGCTATTAATAGTATATCTAATGTCTCTTCTTTAGTTTCTTTAAACATCTTATATAAGAATTTAGAACTTACATCATTTGATTTATATGATACTAGTGGATACATGTGCTTTGCTACTATTCTATATAATATATCTCTTTCTTTTATACTTAATTTAAACCTTTCTGATATGTTCTTTATTATTTCTGCTCCAGTTATCTCATGTCCTTTAAATCTTACTCTTCCTTTATCATCTACTTTTCTAGCTGAAGGTTTACCTACATCATGGAAAAATGCTGCTAGTTTTATAAGTTCCATTCTAGTATGCTCACCTACTATTTCCTCACATACATGCTTTTCATAGGCTTTCCTTATATGATCTTCAAAATAACCTTCATAATATATGATATTTTCAGTAAGTTTAAGAACATATAATGAATGAGTAAATGAATCTACTACATGATATTTACATTCCCCTACATCTTTCATTTCTGATACTTCAGGGAATATTTCCTCTAATATATTTAATTCTTTATCCATAAAGCCAAAATAATGATAAGATTTTCTATTCCTAAGTATCTTAAATACTTGATCTCCAAGTTCCTTTCCATCAATTTGAGATACTAGCTTCTTATTTTCATTTATAATCTTTATAGTATTATCATCCATACCAAAATCAAGTTCACTCATTAGACTTACTGCTTTTATCATCATTATAGGTCTTTTTCTTAATACTTCGCTATCCCATATTCTAATTTTATTTTCTTCTATATCATCAAATCCACCAGTAGGGTCTATTATACTTTCTTTCATATCTCCTGAAAACTTAGATACATCTATTGCAAGCGATTGTATTGTAATTCCTCTGTTTCTAAGATATGAATTTATATCTTGTTCCAATGGTAAAAACTCTATTTTTAAATCTCTATCTATATCAATCACTTTAAAAGAATTATCTTCAGGTATAATATCAATATCTACTTTTTCAGCAAAGTTCTTTGCAATAGTAGCTGTATCACCTTTTACAAGTAGCTTCATTTTTTTGGTTACTCTACCTATTAGAAAATCTCTCAAATATCCGCCTATAACATATATTTTTGTATCTTCTTTTTCACTTATATCCTTTAATAGGGAAAAAATACTATCCATATATATCACTTCCTTTACTTTCTTATACCCAGTTTTTATCTTTATATACCTAGATAAATCATTCTTGTTTCTCTTTATAAGTTGTGGCAAATGCATTTTTAGTTTTTTCAATTAATCCTTCTTTTACTAAGGTTTCTAAAGCTTGTTGTAAATCTTTTGAAGTAAATGACTTTTCATTATTATTTTCTTCTTCAATTTCTGCTATTACATTACTCATATTTAAGTCAGTTATTGGTAACTTATCTTTTATTAATTCTAACAATTTATCATTTTTTTCATTCTTCATATTTTTAAGTTCATCAAATGGGTTTATAGTATGAGGACTTGTAGTAAGTGCTGCCCTTATTCTTATTGAAAAAGTTCTACCCATAATAGCAGATGAAATAAAAGAATCACCTGATCTTAAATAAGGAAGTCTTTTTGCTTCTTCTGCTGTTAAATCTGTCTCTTCTTTTATTGTTTGAATGTCTGAACTTCTAACTGTTCTAAATACTAATTTTGTATTTAACTGTGCTGTTATTGTTTCATCTAAAAGTGTAGGTCTTTGAGTTGCTAAAAGTAAAAATACACCATACTTTCTTCCTTCTTGTGATATTTCTTTTAGTATAGATTTTGAAGGAGAATCATATCCTTTTGGTGCAAAATTATGTGCTTCATCTGTTGCTATGATAAATGGGGGAAAATAATCCCCTGCTGTATTTTTATATTGTGCATCTTTATAATCTCTTCTCTTATGATAAATATTATTTAATAAATATGTGGAAAATACCTGAAGCAATCTAACATTTCCTTGTATTACTAAAAGTTTTCCTGTATTTAATCCATCATATATAGCATTTATATCATTACTGAATACTCCATCATTATATAGTCTATTAAGTCTCCATATTATTCCTTTTACAGAACTTGCAGGACAAGTTTTGTCATACTTATCAAATAATTCTTTTATATCTTTTAGTCTTTCAATTTCTGTATAATTTTGTTCAGCTGCTATAAGTTTATCTATTTTTTGAGTTGAACCTATATCTTGACCTCTTGATAAATTTTTTAATCTATCATTAAAACTTTGAAATGTATCTTTTCTTTTATGAAGCATATCTATTGCATTACTCATGGCATCTGATAATTTTCCTGAAGCATCAAGCAAATTTTTTAGATCTGAAGTATTTAAGTCTTTAAATTTCACACCTATATCATGTCCTATTTGAAGACATTGAAACCTTTCACTAAAATCTACTGTATCTTTTTTATCTAAATAGGGTGCAGAATTTGAAAAATCCATTTCAAAATGAGGATCAAGTACTATAGCAGGTATACCAAGCTTCATAGTTTCTTCAAGTAAAACTCTCATACCAAAAGATTTTCCTGATCCGGAACCACCAAATATTCCTATATGAGGATATTGATGCATGCTTTTTATATCAAATATAAATGGTATTTCTTTTTGAGCAATTAATGTTCCATCACTAAATATAGGAGAAATATCTCTTAATTCATTATCCATATCTTTTATCATTTCATCTGTGCTTTTTATAATTCCCATAACAAGCCCTTCATCTGGCCTCTGTTTTACCATTATATCTTTTACTTCATAAAATTTAGGGCTTCTCACATCAGATGCTGTTTCTACAGGGTACTGAGCTTCATTTAATAATCTTAATTTTCCTATATGTATAGTTTCATCATCTATATTGTAACCTATAGCATTTAAGGATTCTAGCACAGAAGAATCTACCATTCCATCATTTATATTAAGTGGAATATATCTATTGTATGAACTTGTTTCTACTATTTCACCCATTAATTCGCCTTGAGATTTATCCTCTATAATTAAAAATTCATTTATCCTAAATGGTTTCTCTTTTGAACCTATAAATACCTCTTGTTGTGTAGTAAGTCCTACTACTTTCATCAAAACTCCTCCTTAAAGTGTCCTTTTACTTCGTTCTGATACAAATAATTTTTCAAGTATATTTCTATCTAAATATTTATCTAAAAGTCCTAGCATTAATTTATCTGATATTCTTACTTCTTTATCTATTATATCAATCCAAAGCGGTATACCTCTACTATTTTCTGGAGTTAATGTATATACTAAGTTTGCCATCTCCTTCAAATAGCTTTCCTGAGAAGATAATATATCTACTCCTGTAATCATAGGGGATTTAGATGAACGAATAAAAAGTGAACTAAGGCCTTCTTCATATTTTGGTGTGTTTTTTTTCTCTGGAATTAAAAGTTCTCCTATATCTAATACACCATATAAAAGTTCTCTATCATATAAAAAACTCATAGGTGGATTCAAATATTCTTTTTCAGAAAGTATTGTACCTATTATATTAGTCTTTATATCCTTTACTACTCCTATTAATATTATATCCTTTTCATTACATATTTCTTTTAATTCCTTCCACTTATCAGCACATTCTATCTTATACCTTATAAGAGAACCATCCATCATTATTACCTTTGGATTTAACTTTTCTGCTGCACCTATTGCAGCTTTTAATTCTATACAAGATAATTTATAATTTTTAATAAAAGAATCTATCTCTACTTTAGTAGGGTTGTCCTTCGCTAATTTATCAATTATTTCACTTTCTCTTTCCATATACAGTGGAGTATAAAAGTCAACTTCAATTATAGGCGCATCATTTTTAAGTGAATTTTTAGCAAGACCTTGATATAATTCTATAAAATGAGGATAAGCTCCACCAAATTTATTATTTGAACCATCTACAGCAACTATTCCACCATTTTCAGCATACTCTTTTAATTCATTTTTCGACAAAATTCGACTTTTTCTTATATTTCCTACGTTTTCAGTTATAATATTTTTAATATCTTTTATATCTATATTAGATATATTTTGGTATTTTTCTCTTAAAATATCATTTAATTCAAAAACTACATTCTTGAGCTTTTCATCTATTTCTAGCACTTTTTCATCCCCTTTTATATTTTACCATTGGTAAATCTTAACTATATTTATTTTTATGTTGACTTTATTTGTAAACTCTGCTACTATTTAAAGTGTAAGAAATTTGTCGAATTATAATTTTAAATTAGGAGGATATCGTATGAAATCAACTGGTATTGTAAGAAAAGTGGACGAGCTTGGAAGAGTTGTTCTACCAATCGAACTAAGAAGAACATTAGACATAGCTGAAAGAGATGCTCTAGAAATATTTGTAGACGGAGAAAAAATTATACTTAAAAAATATGCTCCAGCATGTATATTCTGTGGAGAAGCAGAAGGAGTAAGTCAATTTAAAGGAAAAAATATTTGTGAAGATTGTAAATCTGAAATTAAATAATACTCAGTCAGATTCAATCAAATTTTTTTATAATTTCTAAGCTTCTCCTATTTAGCTTAGAAATTATTTTTTTCTATAAATCAATACTCTCTTTATATACTTCTCTTTTTGGAATATTTCTTTCCTTAGATACCTTTTTTACAGACTCTTTTTTGCTATATCCTTTTTTCATATATTCTAATATATGTTCTTTTATAGTTAAGCTAGCCCATAAATCATCCTCTATATCTTTTATATCTTCTTTATCTACACCTTCAACTACAATTACAAATTCACCTTTTGGTGATTGTTTTTTAAATCTATCTAGTGCCTCTCTTATGTCACTTCTAATAACCTCTTGATATTTCTTAGTCAGTTCTCGTGCTACTGATATGTTTCGATTTCCTAAAATTTCTAATAAGTCTTCTAACATATCTTTTAGCCTATGAGGAGACTCATAAAAAATTATTGTTCTATATTCTAATTTTAGTTCTGTTAATCTCTCTATTCTTTCTTTTTGTTTAGAAGAAAGAAATCCTTCAAATACAAATTTCTCTGTAGAAAGTCCAGATAATATTAATCCAAGTATACTAGCTGTAGCACCAGGTAATACATCTACTTCTATTCCATTATCTATTGATTTTTTTACCATATCACTACCAGGATCAGATATACCAGGCATACCTGCATCACTTACAAGTGCAATATTATCACCATCATATAGTTTTTCTATCAAAACTTCAGATTTTTCTTTTTTATTATGTTCATGATAAGAAATAAGAGGCTTTTTAATATCGAAATGATTTAATAATTTTAAAGTATGTCTAGTATCTTCTGCTGCTATTAAATCTACACTTTTAAGTGTATTTAATGTTCTTATTGTTATATCTTCCAAGTTTCCTATAGGTGTAGGACATATAAATAATTTTCCTACTGTACTCATATTGTTCACTCCTAATCTAATCTGCCATATATCTCATTTATTTCCTTTGTATAATTTCCATTTTGGTCATACACATATAATGGAGGTTTAATTTTAAGCTCTGGATTTCCATATTTTGATGCTTTAATAAGTACCATATTTGGTGATTTACCCATTTTTGGATATACAAATCTCATTGTTTTTGGTTCCAGTCTATGTTTTCTTAAGAGTTCTACTATATCTGCAAGTCTGTGTGGTCTATGTATCATAAAAAACTTACCATTATCTTTCAGAACCTTTTTTGCACTTACTATTACATCTTCTAAATTACATAATATTTCATGTCTAGATATAGCTTTTTTATCACTTGGATTTACAATACCATCTCCACTACTCATATATGGTGGATTAGATACTACTACATCTACTAAATCTCTTTTTATATATTTATCTGTATCTTTTAGATCTATATTTAATATTTCAATTTGTTCTTCTAAATTATTTAACTTCATGCTTCTTTGTGCCATTTCTGCAACTTCTTTTTGCACTTCTATCCCATATATTTTTCTTATATTATTTTTCCCCCATAATATAAGGGGTATTATTCCAGTACCTGTGCCTAGATCTACTACAGTTGCATTCTTTTTTATTTCACAAAAATTTGCAATTAAAACAGCATCTATTCCAAAACAAAAACCATCTTTATTTTGAATTATTTTGAGCCCCTTAAGCTCAATATCATCAATTCTTTCATTTTCTTTAAGCATATTATCACCTTTTAACTAAGTATATTATTATTATATCATTTCTACGGATTTTTAGACAATAAAAAAGACCCTTCAATTTAATAGGGCCTTTGGATATTTAATATTACTCTGGTTGAGGAGCATCTACTGGACAAACATTTGCGCAAGCTCCACAATCAATGCATCCATCTTGATCTATAACGTATTTATCATCACCTGCACTAATAACACTTACTGGGCACTCAGGCTCGCAAGCTCCACAGCTAATGCAATCATCATTTATAAAATAAGCCATCAGTTTCACCCCCTTATCCATATTCATTTTAACATTTCTTTCACAATATTAAAAGCTTTTTTTTATCATATTTAATTAATTTAATTTATTTTATTTCATCTAATACAAATGGAATTATTTCTTCTAAATCCTCTTCTGTCTTAATTTTAACTTTTACCATTTCAAGAAGTGGATTAGTGTCTACAACTATTCCACTTCCCCTAGGAGTTTTTACTTTCTTGCCAATATCTGGTAATTTTGCTATTGATTCTTCATATGTTTTATGTTCATATCTAAGACAACACATAAGTCTACCACATAATCCTGATATCTTTGTAGGATTTAGAGATAAGTTTTGCTCTTTTGCCATTTTTATACTTACAGGATCAAATTCACCTAAAAAGGTATTACAACAAAGAGATATTCCACAAGGTCCTATTCCACCTATCATTTTAGCTTCATCTCTTACACCAATTTGTCTAAGTTCTATTCTAGTTCTAAATATTGAAGCTAAATCTTTAACTAGATCTCTAAAATCTACTCTACCATCTGCTGTAAAATAAAAGATAACTTTGTTATTATCAAAAGTATATTCTACATCTACTAACTTCATTTCAAGATTATGTTCATCTATTTTTTCTGTACATACAGTAAATGCATGTTCTTCTTTTAATTTATTTTCTTTGTTATTTTCTATATCTTCTTTTGTAGCAATTCTTATGACAGGCTTAAGAGGTAGTATGTCTTCTATTTCTTTATCTGTTACTTGTTTTGGACCTACTACTACTTGGCCAAATTCTACACCTCTAGCTGTTTCTACTATTGCATAATTATCTTTTTGTATTCCAGTCTCATCAGGATCAAAATAATATATTTTACCTGCTTTTTTGAACCTAACTCCAACTACTTTAACCATTTATATTAACCCCCTATATTTAAGAGAAGTAATTCTATACTAATTTTAATATTGACATTACTCTTTATATTATCTTCTGTTTCTAATATATTATCTATTATATCATGAATTTTCCTATTAGAAAGCTTAAATGCTTGTTCTCTAAGCACATTTTTTTTATCATTATTTATTATAAGTTCATTTCTATCTGTATTTTTATAAATTAATAAGTCTCTAAACCAAGTTAACATCATATTAAATATTAATTCTATATTTTCACTATTTTCTTCAAAAAAATCACTTTGACTAAACACTCTAAAACTTTCTTTATCTATACTACTACTAATTATATTTATCAGTTCTTCCCTTAAGGCATTAAATTCATCAGAATCAGCTAAATCTATAGCTTTCCCCATATTACCTTTAGAAAAACTAGCTATAAAATGTGCTTTTTCATTTTGGATATTATATTTATTTTCTATATAGGTTTCAATTTCTTGATTTTTTAAAGGGGAAAATTTTAATATCTGACTTCTAGATATTATAGTAGGAAGTAATCCTTTAGTATTTTCTACTATTAATATTATTATAGTATCTTCTGGCGGTTCTTCTAATGTCTTCAAAAATGCATTTTGTGCTTCCACTGTCATTTTATCAGCACTTTTTATTAAAAATACTTTTTTACCTTCTTCATAAGGTAATGTCCTAATTTTTTTCATCATTTCTTCCACTTGTTCTTTTTTAAATGATTTACCTTCCTTTTCTTCTATATGAAAATCTGGATGATTTAAGGAATCAAATTTAATACAAGAACTACATTTATCACATGAATTTATACCATTTTCTTTACACAGAAGAGCTTTTGAAAATACTTTTGCCATCATTGTTTTACCAATTCCAGCTTCACCTTGAAATATGTATGCATGTGCTATATGTTTATTTTTTATAGCATGTTGAAGCCTATTTTTTATAATGTTTTGACCTATAATATCATTAAAATTCATAATATCCTCCAAACAAAGTAAAACTCACTAAACAATAAATTAGAGGATGACACATCATCCTCTAATTTATTATATCATAAAATTTATATTGATTATACCTTTTCAAACTTTTCTACGTCTACTACAAATATAGTAGCTCCCCCTACCTCCACTTCTACTGGATATGGCATATATACTCCTTGTGACCAAGTTGTTAAAGGTGGAGTTGTTGCTATTTGAGTTCTAGTCTTCGCTATACTATCTATAAGCTCTATAACTTCATCTACACGTTCATTTTCTACACCTATTATTAATGTTGTATTTCCTGATCTTAAAAATCCTCCAGTAGATGCAAGTTTTGTTACTCCAAATTTATTTTTCATTAGCTTATCCATTAATTTGTGTGCATCTTCATCTTGTACTATTGAAATTACAAGTTTCATAGGTATGCCCCCTTTATTGTTATTTATATTATATATATACCACTTTATTTATAATTTATTCTTTAACATCTCTAATTAGTATTGTAACCAGTATATTTATAATTATAAATATTACAAATATTATACCATATAGTTTTATGGTATCTATCCATATACTGATAAATCCACTTTGCATATAATATAAGAATTTTTCATAGATTCTTAAAATTACATCTCTATAAGATAACAAAGAAAACAAATTACTAGGTATCAAACTATTAGGTATAGTTAAATATCTTAATGAAAATATAGCAATATATATAATAGAAATAAATACTATTAACTTTAGTATTAATAAAGATATAGGTTTTCTTTTAATATAAATAAACTTATGAAAGTATTCTCTTCTTTTGTTTTGATTATAATAAGCTGTTAAAGTCTTTATATTCTTCTTTATTTTTAAATACAAATATATAGATAACTTTATAATTATAAATATAGATAATAGTATAATGATATTTAGAAAGCTATCTATATTATCTTTATAAATTATAGTATCTATAACATTTATTCCTATAGTTTTAAGTAAAACTTCTACATCTCTTATAAAAAAATCAGTTTCTTCTTGATTTACAGGTACATAGCTAATTGATACTTCATCCCAATATTCATTTAATTTTTTTTCATCATATGGTATGTAAATGTTATTATTATCCTTTATAATACCTATAATTTCATAATTTTCATCAAATACATTTATTTCTTTTCCTGTAATGTTTGAAAAACTATAATTTTTTTCAGCTATATCATCACCTATTACAGCTATTTTTTTATCCGTGGAATATAAAAAATCTCCTTTTACTAAATCTATATTTTTTATATCTAAATTATTACCATCAGTCATAATAATTTCTTTATTCTTATAATTTTTACTATAATTTATAGCATAATCTTTTATATATAGTCTTTCATTTATAAAGTTAAATTGTTCCTTAGTTATAGGCTGATCTAAAGTTATTTTTACTGCATCTTTATTGTAATTCATATTTAAAATTGCATAACCAAATAATAAAAGTATAATAAAGAATATTATTAATATAGTTTTCTTTATTCCCATATAAACACCTTTGATCCATCTTTTATTTTATATGATGGATTTGTTATAACTCTAAGTCTTGGTCTATCTAACCCTGATACTATAACTTCATGATCTCCTATCACTTCCATTTTTACATTTATCCTTTTAGCAATATATTCTTTGCCTAATATACCATCCTTTTCTTCTACGATATAAATATCTGCATCATTTCCATTTATAAAATCTCCATAAGGATTCAATACTGCTTTTGAAACAGTGAGATAACCCTTTATCTTTTTTTTCATAACTATCTTAGCATTTAACTTCTCTCCTATAAATAAATTTCTAGGATAATCATTGGTGAAATTAGCTTCTAATTTCATCATATCATCTTCAACTACAGTATTTATATTATTTATTTTAAGCTTTGTAACATCATCATAATATTCTTTTTGTAATTCTATTTCACCTACTTGATTGATAAAATCATATTGATCTCTTGAAAAGTTTGCCACATATTTATAATCCTCTTTTCCCTTTACATTTGCTATTTGAAGAATAATTGCATCTTGGACTAAAGGAACATTTGTATTATTTAAATTTATGACTATTCCATCTGTTTCTGCTTTATATACTCCATTTTTATCTACTTTTTGATAAAAAGTATTTGCTTTTTCCAAACGTTTTATCTTTGCCTCTATTTGTTCTATTTGTTTGTTTAATATTTCAAGTTGCTCTTTAGCTCCTTCACCTAATTGTTCCAAACTATTCTTTCTGATTTTTTCTATTTCTAGGCTATCTTTATACTCTTCTATTATTTCACTATTACCTTTTATTCCATAAGTTGTATCAATTTTAAATATAGGAGTACCTTTTTCTACTTCATCACCATTTTCCACTAAAAATTCTTTTATTATTACAGAACCAGGAAGCCTTATATCTATCATATTATTTGCAACTACTTGTCCATTTACTTGTATTGACTTTTCTACAGGAGAACCAGTAGCTCCTGTTACTTTTACTTGTGGTAAAAATAAATTTATTATACTTTTAGAAAAAAAGCCCATAAAAATTATCAATATAAAAAAAACCATTACTATTTTTTTCATTACTTATCTCCCCCTAGTATAAGTCCTTCACTTAAATACTTCTCTCCTTTATTAAATATAAATATAGCTGGTATTATATAAAGTGCTGCTCCTGCAAAAAATACAGATTTATCTTTTGTATATATAGTATTTAGAAATACAGATAAAGGCATCTTTTTGTCATCTTCAATTAATACTATAGCTTGATCTATAAGATTCCAATTATCTATAAATGTAAGAATTATAAGTGCAAATATAGCAGGTTTTATTATAGGTAATACTACTTTTCTTAAAATAGTTAAAGTTCCTGCACCATCTATCTTAGCTGCTTCTATAAGTTCATTAGGGATCCCTTTTATAAATTGAGTCAATATAAAAACTCCTAGTGGATAAAATATTCCAGGTATTATAAGGGCTAAATGAGTATCTAATATTGTTATACCAGATCTATCTAATGTATCAAATAGCAGAAAGTTTGGAACAAGAGTTACTTGATAAGGTAGTAAAAGTAAGAAAACATATAAAACAAATAATATTTTTTTACCTGGAAATTTTACTTTTGCAAATGTATATGCTGCAAATACACCTATAATCACTTGACCTAATATAATAAAAATCGTGATTTTTATAGAATTTAAAAAGAACTTGAAATATTCAGTTTTATTTATGACTAGTGAATAATATTGCTGTAGATTGAATTGTTCAGGTATTAATTGGATACTATCTTTTGACAATTGAATAAATGTCATAAAAGAATTTGCAACTGTATAAATTATAGGAAGTAAAAATAATAATGACAATAAAATTATAAATATATATACTATCTTTTTCATCAATTATCACCTACCTTTTTGCTATATCTCCTATCTAAAAAGACAAATAAAAATATAAATGCTAATATCATTAATGTAAAAATATAAGCAGCAGATGTTAAATGATGATATTCTATACTATTAAATTTATTTGTTAAGTAATGTTGTAACATATATAAGTTTGGATTTGGATACTTCCCTTGTAGTATGTAAATTTCTTTAAATACTTTAAATGAGTTGATTATAGTTATTATTCCAACTATAACAGTAGTAGGTGTAAGTAAAGGTATTATAATATATCTAACAAGGCCCCAATAGTTTGCTCCATCTATTTTAGCTGCTTCTATAGCTGATTTATCAATTTGTGTAAGACCTGCTAGATATATTATTAAATTATATCCAGTGTTTTTCCATAAAAACATAATTATAACAACAATCATAGCATATTTAGAATCAAGTAAATTTAAACCATATATACCAAAACTCTTTTCAAAAAATGCTGATATGCTAGCTGTAGGTATTGCAATAGGTAAGATTATGAATAATTTTATAATAGGATTTACTTTAAGTTCAAATATAGATAAAGCTAATAAAAAAGATATTATAATAATTAAAGGAATACCTAGTAACATAAAAATAGAAGTATTTTTAATTGCAAGTTGAAATGCTTCACTTTTAAATACATATATATAATTTTTAAATCCAGCAAAATTAGAATTAAAAGTTGTTTCACTAAATGATATTCTTATACCAATTACAAATGGTATTATATATAAAGTAAAAAATCCAATTAAGCTAGGCAAAAGAAAAGTTATGTTTTTAAACTTTCTTATGTCATTCAATTTTCCCCCCATGATATCCCCCTATTCATTTAACCAAATATTGTATGTGTCTTCTATTATTTTAAGCCTATAGGTTAATTCTTTCTCAGTAAACTCCTCTTCAGAAAATACATAATCTATAGTTAATTGATATAAATTTGCTTTTTCAGTATCAGGTGCAGAATTACCAGGTACTATTACAGAATATTCTCCATCTATAATTTTTTCTAATACAATTTCTCTAATTTTCAGAAATCTTTCTGGAATATCTCCTTTTTGCTTTATTGTTTTCATTAAATCTTCTTCTAAACTTTGTAATACAGGATACATATAGTAGTGATTGTAGTTTATCATATTTTGTTGAACTTCTTCTTGTAGAACATAATCTAAAAACTTCCAAGCAAGATCTATATTTTCACCATTTCTATTAACTATAAATCCACTTGTTAGAATATTACCATTTTTACTTTTTATTGGAGGTTGATGAATATATTTTTTCATCATGATACTATCAAATTTAGTTATAGGAAATAATACATTAAAACCTCCTCCTCCTAATAATCTTTCATTAGAAATACTATTAGAAATAGCATCAGCTCTTTCCCATTCTTCAGATTTATACTCTTTTAATAAATTTTCATAGTTTTCAAAGGTATAATTTTCAGGATGTTCGAAATATGATGAATGTATTATATCTTTGAATTCCTTGAATGCTTGTTTTACTTGGCCATTATTAAAATTAGCTTCCTTTTTTTCTCTATTAACAAATTGTATTTTATCAAATATAACACTAAATGCTTCTGAATAGGTTTGAGCACTTAATATCTTCCCCCTCTTCTTAGCCTCAGCTAACCATAAATCCTTATAATCACTATAATCCCATTCTAAAGGAGGAGGATTTTCTCCAATTTCTTCTAATACAGCCTTATTTATAACCCTAGAATATACACTTAATGATATAGGCGTGAAATGTTCATCCATATTTATATATTCCAATAATTTTTTTCTGTTTGAAACTTTTCCTTCTGCATTTAAAGCTACTCCAGATTCTATATACCATTTATAGCTGTCATTTGTACCTACAAATATAAGTGATGGACCATTTTCTTTACTCATCATAGAAGTTATAGCTTTATTTCTATCTTCATATTTGGTATCTTTTAATGTATCTATATTTATTTTCACATTATTTTCTTTTTCAAACTTATCTTTTTGACTCACTATAAATGTAAGTTCAGGATTATTATACATACTAGGAACATATATGGTTAAATTTTTAGTTTTTGAGTCCTTATTAGAACCTGTATCACTACAAGAGGTGATAATTACTATAGACATAAAAAAAAGTATTAATATGTATTTTTTCAATGGCGACTCCCCCAAGCCCTTTTTTAGAATTATCAAATAATTCTTTATGGATATTTTACCATATAATTACTATGGGAATTATTACGTTTTTTTAATAAAAAAGGGACTTTCAATTAAGAAAGCCCCTTTTCATATAATTTATTTATAACATCTTCATGTATATCTTCTATTGATTTTGTAGCATCTATTACTGTAAACTCTTCAGGATATTTTTCTATTAATTTTTTATATCCATCATATACTTTTTTGTGAAAATCTATTTTTTCATTTTCAAGTCTATCCCTTTTGTCTATTTTTCCTTTCCTCTTTAGTGCAACTTCAGGTGATATATCAAAAAATAATGTAATATCTGGCATTATTCCTTTTATTGCAAAATCATTTATCTTTTTTACTTCCTCTATGCCAAGTCCTCGACCAAGTCCTTGATAAATTAGACTTGAATGCACAAATCTATCACATATTACAACTTGTCCTTTTTTCAAAGCTGGAATTATTTTTTCACCTACATGCTGTGCTCTAGATGCTGCATAAAGTAATGCTTCTGTAGTATATTCCATTTTTATATTTTCATTATCTAATATTATATCTCTTATTTTTTCACTTATTAAAGTCCCTCCGGGCTCACGGGTAATTACTATGTTTTTTCCTTTTTCTTTAAAATACTTCTTTAATAATTCTATCTGAGTACTTTTCCCTGCTCCATCTGGTCCTTCTATAGTTATAAATAATCCTTCCATAAAAAACATCCTTTACTTATCTATTATATTTATTTTATTATTATTTAGTCCTAATATTTCTATATCTGCATCTATAAATTTTTTTATATGATTTATTATATCTTTACTTAAAATTTCTCCTGGAGCAACAAATGGAACCCCTGGAGGATATGGTATAATATAATCTGATGCTATTTCTCCTATGGCATCATCTAGATTTTCAAACTTACTATTTTCATTAAAAGCTTCATATATTTCAACATATTTTATAGGATGTAAAAATTTAATATCTTCTTTTATTTTAAGTTTCTTTTTACAATGAGTATTTGATATATCTTTAAGTGCTAAATACAGTTTGTCTAAATCCTCCTCTGTATTCATTACAGATACCATTGCAAGTGCATAGAATAAATCACTCATTTCCAATTCTATATTATAATTTTTTCTTAAAATATTTTCTAAATCACTTCCACGAAGTCCTAATTCTGTAGCATTTATTACTATTTTAGTTTTATCAAAACTATATTTTCTATCTCCTAAAAATAAATTTATTCCTTCTAAATTATCAACTTTAGATGTAAATTCATCTATATAATTTAATACTTTTTCTAACCTATTCTTTCCTTCATTAATCATATAGTCCATAGCCATATCAAGAGAGCTCATTAGTATGTATGAAGGACTTGTAGATTGAAACATACTCATCATTTTAGATAACCTATCACTATCTACTCTATTTGAATTTACATGTACCATAGAACTTTGAGTGTATGATGGAAGAGTTTTATGAGTGCTTTGAACTATTATATCAGCTCCTGCACTTTCAGCAGATATAGGAAGATTATTACTAAATTCTAGATGACTTCCATGTGCTTCGTCAACAATTAGTATTTTATCATGTTTATGAACTACATCAACTATGGTTTTTATGTCTGAACAAATCCCAAGATATGAGGGATAAGTCATAACTACTGCTTTAATATTTTTATTTTCATTTAATATATCATTAATCTCATTAGGATCAATTACAGTCAGAATATTATTTTCGCTATCATATTTTGGATATATAAAATTACCTTTTATTCTTCCTATTACTAGAGAATTATATATTGACTTATGACAATTTCTTTGTATGAGTATTTCTTCTCCAGGCTTTACTGAAGATGTTATAGCAGCATAAATTCCAGCAGTTGTTCCATTTACTGAATAAAATGTCTTTTTAGTTCCATATATATTACTTGATCTTTTCTGAGATTCATTTATTACACCTTTTGGATTATGTAAATTATCAGTACCTTCTACCTCTGTTACATCTATATCTGGTATAACTTTAGCTAAATCATATATTGTTCTTCCTTTATGTCCTGGCATATGAAATCTTATACTTTTCTTGTCACTATATTCTAAAAGTCCTTTTATAAGAGGAGTATACATATAATCATCCTTTTACTTTTAGATTAATTATAACATAAAATAAGGGAGATTTTACTCTCCCTTTAATTTGCTATGTAATCTAGCCACATTTTCTTTATATTAGCTTTATAATATTCATAATTAATAATATCATCTACATCAGTACTAGATATTTTATCTACACATGACTTGCAAATTTTACTGCCTAAAAAATCAATACTATCTTTATCATTTCCCCCGCATATTTTACAATTATAATCCACAGCTATCAACCCCTTATAATATTATATCTAGATTATTACCTTATTTATTTATTTTATTCATAACAATAGAAACCTGCTCATATTAATTATGGGCAGGTTCTAAATTTAGTGCTTTTTTCATTCTTGTTCCTGGTTCAAACAAAAATCTATATTTTTTATTGTTTCTTATAAATTGTCCAACATACATTTTAGATTTATCTTTTTTAAATATAAATTTATATGTTTGCTTTACTCCTTTACATTTTTCCGCTTCATAAAAGGGCTTTATCCATTGTATCTCATCTTGTTTTACTATAAGCTCAGCTTTTTCTTCTTCTCTTATGCCTTTTTTAAATATCAATACATTTTCATCCAATATATATATATAGTTTATAAGGTGTCTATATGAAAAATAAACAAATACAGCTAAGGAAACTATTAATATTGAAATGCTAACAATATATGCATAAATTCTTTGCAATTTATTACTCTGGGTTATAAGAAAATTAATAAATATAATTCCTATCATGACTATAATACTAGTTTGCCAAACTGGCCTATAATCACGATGTTTAACTTCTTTTACTACATGTCTAATCATATACATCACCTCTATAAAACATATTTATTGGCTTCATATATTATACGTGCTATAGATATAATTTTCAATACAAAAAAGCAAACTAAATCATAGTTTTTAGTTTGCTTTTTTAAATATTCTTTCCTTTTGTTCTTCTTTATAATGTTTTTCATGTATTTTAGAAGAATTATTTGTTTGTATTTTTCGTGAAGTATGTATAATATCTGATAGTATGGTTAGTTGCAAAAAGCCTATTGGAAGTATAAGTAAAATTAAGAATATAATTTTCACATAACCATCTCCATTCTCTTCTTTTGTTTATTATACTACAATTTAAACTGTATTTCTACATAATATTCAGAAAAATTATAAAAATTTTAAGAGAGTACAATTTGTACTCTCTTAAATATTTATTCTAATACACTTTTTTCATCTTCATATATTGGCTCTTCCGATTCATCTTCCTCATCTTCTTCAGGCTTTGAAGCATAAGTAAGACTTGCAATAACTTCTTCATCATCATGTAATATGTTTACTCCTTCTAAATCTAAATCACCTATAGTTATAGAAGGACTATCCTTTAATTTTTTAGCATCAATATTTACATGACCTACAATGTATTTTGGTAAACATTCTATATCTATTTCTGAAAGTTGTAATTGTACAATTGTATCATTGTCTTCTGCTGCTTCTCTATTTTCAAGATAAAGTGGTATAGTAAGTCTTATCTCTTCATTTTCGGAAAGTTCTTGGAAATCTGCATGTAAGAAATCATCTTTAACTATTTCTTTTTGTACATCTTTTAAAATAGCTGCAGTGTTATTTCCATCTATTTCAAGAGTTACTAATGCTCCATATCCTTCTTCTGATACAATTTTTTGAAGTTGTTTTGTATTAAAAGCTATGTTTTTAGTTTCTTTATTTCTACCGTATAAAACACCTGGCATATATCCTTCTCTTCTTAACTCATGTGATTTTCCTGTACCTACTTCTTCTCTTAATTTCGCTTTTAGTTTTCTCGTCGCCATTATTCTTCCCCCTTAGTTTTTTTCTACATACTTAATATATACCTAATAACTGAAAGTTTAAACATTTCAATTTATAATATTAGATTGAGTATTATTAATAATATAAATCCTGGAATTCCAAGTATAGTAACTACAAATACAGTGACTAAATTTATACCTATATAAACTCCGGTAATGCCACTTAATAACATATTATATAATAACAGTGATATTATGCCTACTATACTATTTAATACTAATTTCATTATTCTTCTACTATTTAACATGATTATAAAACCTAAGAAAAAAAGAGCTATAATTATTATGGGTATTGATATGCCCCACTCACTAAACATTTAATCACCTCTATAAATTTACTTACTATATTATATAGGGATTTAAATTTATATATTCTTAATTTTATGCTTTTTCTTTTGCTATCTTTTCTCTTACTCTATTTAAAAGATAAAAATATTTCTTTTTTGCTGCCTCCAAGTTATAGATTGCATGATCAATTAATTCATCATCTTTTACACTTTCAAAATATATTTCTGCTTGAGTCCATTCTTTATGAGCTTCTTTTAAATTTTTCATTTCTTCTTCATATTCAAAATCATTATTTTTCATATCTGGTTTCACCCTTTTAAGAAGATTTGATATATTATATATTATGCTCATATTTTTTTCTTTATTACTGAATGATTGTTGTCCTCTCATTTTTATACCCCCTGTCTTAATCTAATAAAGATTATTGACAAGGGGTAATCATATTATACATTTATTTTAGAGTTTATTCTTGTGTTGTATAGATATTATCCAATATACCTATACCTTTAATTGTAAAGCTTTCTCCATTTTCATATTGAAATTCTTTTTCTACTGTCATAAATAGTCCATATCCTTTTTGGACAGTCACCATATCTTGTATTTTTTTATTCTTATATTCATATATACCATAAGATTTATCTAGTACTTTCATATTATATTCCTTTGTTAACCATTCATTTATATCTTCAATATTAGGAACAGTTATAATCATTACCAGTATTATTAGTAAAAATATAAGAAATATTGTAGCTCTAAAATTCAACAAATACACCTACTTCTAAATACTAATTAATTAATTTATTTATTTAATTCTCTTATAGAAAATCCTCTTTTAGATAATCTCTGTTTTAGAGCATCTATATTATCTGTTTCTACTCTAATTATAACTTGCTTTACATTTAACGGTGTATCAGGATCATATACTACTAAACTTATGATATTGCTATTTGACTTTCTGATAGCATTAGTAAGATCTGACAACTTACCTTTCATTTCCGGTACATTTATTACAATTCTAGTACCTCTCTTATATCCTAAAAGCCTACTAAATCCATTAAATATAGCTTTTTGAGTTATGATTCCTTCAAGTCTTTCCTCTTCATCAATAACAGGTACAAAAGGAATGTTTTTCCTTCCAAATAATTCTGCAGCATCTTCAATTAAAGAAGTCGAAGATATTTTTGGTATGTTTTCTTGAATATAATTTTCTATTGTACTATTTAAAAACTCTTCTTCTTCACCTTTATCTTTATCAATTAGTTGTTTATAAATATTATATATTGGTATAGCACCTACAAATTTATCTCCATCTAATACGGGTAATGATAGAAATCCTCCATCTTCAATTACTTTTTTAGCTTTTTTTACACTATCATCTTTTTGTAAAATAGTAAGATTTTCTCGTCCTAATAAAACGCTTGTTATATACATTTTTTAAAACCTCCTTGAATTTCAAGCTTTATACCTTTATAAAGTTTATACCCATTTGTTTTCTATTTAACACCAAATAAAAGTATGGTTTAAATATAGTTTTCCAGGTAAGGTAAAATAATATTATAATTTTTTCCATAAAAAATATACCTATAAAGAATCATATGGTTCTTTATAGGTATATTTAAATTTTATAATAAGACTTAAAATACTAGTATCACTAAGCCTTTTTCATTTCAATAACAAGCATATGTGAGGTGCCATTTGCTTTTATCAATATATCTTCTTCTACAATTTCCAGGGCATCTCTTTCACCTAATGAAATATTGTTCACATTTGAAGTTCCTTCTATTTGAACTAAGTAAGCTTGTCTGTTTTTATCAACTGAAAAATCTATAGTATTATCTTTATCTAGCTCTAAAACATAAAAATTAACATATTGATTTATTTTAATTGGTGCTTTACCATTTTTACTAGATACAATATGAAACCATTTATTCTTTCTTTTTTCCCAATCAAATTCATAATCTCCATAATTAGGATTATGACCTTTTTTGTCAGGAACAATCCAGATTTGAAGAAATCTTAAAACATCATCTCCTAAATTATGTTCACTATGATATATACCAGTTCCAGCAGTCATATATTGTACATGTCCACGGGTAACTTTATTTTCATTACCCATATTATCTCCATGAGTTAATTCTCCATTTACAACATAGGATATAATCTCCATCTCTCTATGAGGATGCATATCAAAACCAGTATTTGATTCAACTAAATCATCATTTAACACCCTTAAGACTCCAAAGTTCATATTATCTGGATTGTAATAATTAGAAAATGAAAAATGAAATATACTTTTTAGCCACCCTAAATCGCTTGTTCCCATATTGTCGTGTTCAACTTTTCTCAGCATATCTTTATTCTCCTTTCTAAAAGCTCAATATGATATTTATTATAGTATCTAATTTATTATACCCATTGATTTATAGTTAAAATACTTATTTTTATACCCTGAAAAAAGGATCTCCCATAATTTTAATCATGTGTTCTCCTTATATACTAATGTTATATTAAATTAACTATCAAAGGGAAATTTAGGCCCCATTCCCATTTAGTTTTTGATTTACATATTTTTTAGTACCAATTATTCTCTCAATCTTATTCTCAAGTTTCGTTAGGCTGTCATCTATCAAAAAATGTCCATAGTAATGATCAATCTCTTTCTTTTTACCATTGATATATATCACTGTAGTAATACAAGAAGGCTGATCTGTTGCAAATTTATCATCTGGATTATATTCAAAGGATGAAAAGCCAAAATCATTAATTAATTTATTTAATTGTTCTACTTTTTTCTTTGATATTTTCCACTTATACTCTCCAGTCTTATATACAAAGATTTCTCCATAATAATTTACATTACCATTTTTATCTACAGTTACACTGTACACTGGACAAGGTCCGTAGCACATTGTTCTTTCTATTTTTATATAATCAAACATGATTTTCCTCCAAATATCCTAATAAAAATTTTGTGTTATATAAATAAAAAAGTCTATTATTTCTACTACCACGTCATTATATATATCAATAATATTAATTAATCACATTTCTAATTCCATTATTTCATTATTCATTGAAAAACCTTGACGTTCATAGAAAGTTACTGATTTTTGACTTGGCCAAACAAATAATAATTCAATTTTATTATTTATGGCCCATTGTTTTACTTTTTTTAAAAGTTCTGTTCCTACTCCTTTATTTCTAAATTCAGGCTTTGTATAAACATTTGTTACATAACCTATTTCCGCGAATAGTTTTTGTGGCTTTGGTACTTTCCGTATTCTATTTATGTAAATATTTGAAATAATTATATTGTTTTCTTCTGCAACCCAGTAATCCCAAGTGTCATTTTTAAGACCATCACCTAAAAATAATTTACACGCTTTAATAAAATCTTCTTTTGAAGTATCGAATTTTCCTTCTTCCTCATATTCATGTTCCCATCTCATTTCTGAAAGCATTGAAATGTCACTTTCTCTTGCCAATCTATATATCACATTAACATCTCCTTATACATTTTATAGATGATACGAAATAAGTGATTCTCCTTATCTTTCTGGTTCTTTGGGTTTATCTAAAGACTCATTATTAAAAAAATCTACTCCATCTTCTGCATTACTAGCATTTAAACCAAATGTAGAGATATATTTTTCTCCATCTACTTGATAATAAATTCTTATAATATTATAATGCATAAAATATTTTTCTTGTTGAGTTCTATATCTATTTAATTTATATCTATATTTCCCATCTTCATATTCCAATTTATCATTTATGATTCTATTATTCTCAGTATTATAAGGCGAAGTATCACTTGAACTTTCTGGTACTTCTATTTCTATTTTTGGCATATAATTTGGCTCTACCTCTTCTTCATTTTTTATAAAAGATATGTATATAACATCTTTATCATCTCTAAGATGAACTCTTGGAATATCACCCTCTATATTTCCCGAAATCGTATCCATTATTTTTCTTATTTTAATTTTATTAAATTTCTTATACTTTTCTTCTTTATACGTTCTGATAATAGGATTTCTAGTTTCACTTTTATCATTAATATCTACTTCTATTTTTACATTAGTTTCAGATATATTTCTCTCATGTTCTGGAGTAGGTCTAGTTGCCCTATCTATATAGAATATAAATCCCGCTAACACTATAAAAAATATTAACATTAAAAAAAGTATAATTTTAAATAATTTAATTAATATAGTTTTAATCATTTATTCTCCTTTCTCTCGTACTTTTCTACTAATATGTAATATATATACCATCTATTTCTCATTGAATCTTTAAATAATAAGATAAATCCTATAATCATAAGTATGATAGGTATAAAGTAATACTCCACTCGTATTTGTACGATACCATAATATTATACTTATTTTAAACCATTTCATCACTATAACTTTCTATTTAAGGCAATTTATCATGCATAAGGCCTATTTCAAAAATAATGTTAATTTAACTACTATTAATATTCTTATAAAATATGTTTTCTTTTCCAGAGTAATGAAACTATTAGAAGTATTGCACCAATAAATACACCTATAAGTTGATCTAATAGAAGTTCATCCATTCTAAAATAACGAATAGTAAAAACTCCCCCAAAAATAATAATCATTATATATGATAATTGAATTAAAAATTGATTGATTTTCATGTTATAATACTCCTTTATTAAAAATTCTGCCTAAATAATATCCATCTCTACGTGATATCTTAAAATCTCTTTTAGTCTTATATTAATATCAGTATACATTATATTAAGTAATTTCAAATCTTATTAAGGAATATATCCTGTATTAAAATATTCTCTCTTACTAAGAGTATATATAATTATCACACTATAAAATATAATAGATACAATCATACTAAAATTAGATAGCTGTTGACTATCTTCCTGAAATATAATTATATTTCTTAATAGTAAATAGAATGAATTAGCCATTAATACCCAATAGCCCCATTTCTTTAATTTTAAATATCCATATACCATTATTAAATACATTAAAATAACTAATGTTTTAACTATATTTTCTGATATACTCGATACTCCGTATCTAATTGCAAGATCAGTTTGTTCAGTGGGTTAATTATTAATACAAGTACGCCAAATATATAAAAATAACCAATTGCTTTTATTCCAAATAACGTTTTCCAGTTCATATATATACCTCCCCTTTATTAAAAATTAGCAAAATATATAATAAGAACTATTTTAGGAATATTATTCATTCATTTCCTTCTAGAACTTTTTAAAATAAATCTTTAATAATGTAAAGCATGAGAATATCCCTAATCCAATTGCCATATATGAATAATTACTACTAAAAAATAAAATACTTATTATTCCTATCAATGAACTTAATCCTGCTAGAATACCAATAATTAAACCGACTTTTTTATA
This sequence comes from Senegalia massiliensis, assembly GCF_900626135.1. Lineage (NCBI taxonomy): Bacteria > Bacillati > Bacillota > Clostridia > Eubacteriales > Clostridiaceae > Senegalia > Senegalia massiliensis. Next base: position 272,063 of record NZ_LR130785.1, on the reverse strand, counting down.
CGTTTCATCTGTTATAAACACATCAATCTCTCCTTCCTCTAAGTAAAAATTTACTATAAATATAATTTATTTTTGATAACTCCTTTTATTAAAAAGTATAGATATAATTGGTCTTATACCAATATATGAAAATGTCCATATCATTAAATCTTTTACAAATAATATTAAGTCAAATTTATCATGAAAAGGATTAAAGGATATGTCTGTGAACCCACGAATTAGTGTTGCAACAAGATATATTATTAGAAACTTAATAAATCCTAGTTTTATTCAACTGATTTGATGTTGGTGCTATCCAAAATTGCTTTAGATGCACAATATTCTATATTATAATCAATTCTTATCTCCAGAATATTTGTTCTATAAAACTATACTTTCTTTTTAATGCAATATATCTTTTTGTGGTATATAATCTTTTGCTTTTTTATAAACAAAATCTATAATTACTGTTCATTATCTCTATGATTAGTATCGTTGGAAATTTTTTATGATTAATATATGCATTTATTAAAAAAGAACACATGCACTTGCATTTAAAATTGGTGCTAGAATAAATGTAGTATCTATTATTTGAAAAATAGTGCTTATTAAAAAACAAAGCCCACCAATTATCCATAAGTTTCGAGTCATCTTAAAATTCTCCTCTGATAATTCTCTAAATATAAAAATATAGACTAAGAAAGTTCTCTCTTAAAGTAAAACCATTGACCAGATACACCTGCTAATTCCCATCCTTCTTTGCCAAACCCATTTAATTTTTCATGGATCCACTTATCATCTGGACTGTTATTGGATTTAAACACATCCTTTAATCCCATTTTAATGAACTCTACTTTATATTCATATTGTTTCACATAAATCACTCCTAAATTTAATTTTAGTTCAATATAATCTACTACTGCATATGGAGTTAAATCCACTATTAATCATTTTATTACATAGTTTATCAATGTCGAGAATTGACTTAAACTCATTACATTAAAATTTTCCATAAAATACTTTCTTTTTCGATAGTAATAATCATTTTTCCAATCTCTAAGGTTCTAATGGTAAAGCCTTCATCTGAATTTAATTCTCTAAATGCTATAACTGTAGAGCCACCCCCTAATAACTTTTCATCATCTTTATATTCAAAGTTTTGTTGTCTTGTTGCAAATATTCCAAAACGTTTTTGATACGTACTTCTATCAAATAATTCAATATCCCCTTTGGTATAATAATATAATTTATCACTTTTTTTTATATTATACTCGTCCTCTAACCATTCATAATAGTCATCTTTCGATGGTACTGTTAAATTTAGCATTACCAAAATTATAAATAGGCTTCCCAAGATAATTTTTGTTCTTTTTTTCAAAATATCACTCCAAACTTTTATTAATAAATAGTATTCATAAATATATTGTAGTTCTTTGTTGACTTTTTTCTACTATTACGTCACTTAAACTTTCTACCTTAAACCCTTAAATTTCCTTTAGTTATAATTTTCTATTTACCCTTGGCTCTTGTAAAGGGTAGAATTAATCCAAAAACTATGATTATAATAGGTGTATAAAATCATATCTAGTCGAACGCAATTCAAAAAAATAAAGGAATACTCCAATCACTAATAATACGATTGATAAGTTTTTAATGTTCTAGTCCCCCTAATTATCTCTTTTGGTATAAATAAACTTTCTTATAATAATTCCAAAAATAGCCCCTATCCAAATTCCTAAACAAATACTGATAGTAGAAACTCCTATTATTAACCATTCCCACCTTCTAATCTCCAGCAGACTATAGATGAATAACCCTATGCAGAATAAACTCAATACAATTGATATCGAAAATAAAATTTTTCTTGAAATTTTTAAAGATACAATTAAACTTCCAATAGCAAATATAATTCCTACAATATATATAAGATTCCAATCTTCTAGCAATAATGTGTCCATTTAATCCTCCTGCTTTGTAATTATTACACTTCAGTAAAATTCACTATTTAATCAATTTATTGCGTAGTTTATGAAAATTGTGTCATAAATTAAACTTACTCTTTTAACAGAAATATTAAAGTAAATCCTATCAGCCCACCTATTAAAAATAACCATTGATTCCATATTACATAACTTATACATCCTGCACACAATATAAGAGAACTCGAAACCAATGATGATTCCCTTTTTGGGTATTTTGATTTTTTCATTTAGTTTCCCCCATTTATATAAATAATCTTTGTTTCATATAATTCTACTATTACATCTTAATCCTTATCCCTAAAGTATTTTTTATGATAAAACTTTATTTTATTTTTGATACAACTTACCATTTTCTTGATTTTTATATTGATTACCTTTTCAGAAACAAAATTTCACCCCATGTTTTATCATTAATTAAATAAAATTATATCATTAATTGTAAAATTATTCTAATTATGTTTTAAGATATAAATCTATATAACACAGTAATTACAATACTTAAAACCTATTTTTAAAATTATAATAAGTATATAATAATAAATCTTTATTTTATTTTTTATAAAACTTTCCTTTAATCAATATTTATTTTATTTTTTTCCTTAAAACTTACCCCTTGAAACGTAATCCTAACTATATGTAACGCATTTAAAATTTTATCATCATGAATTTAAACTTCTTTCATAATAATCCCCCTCCCCACTCATTTTCTCATTCGTCTTTTCTCGACAATTTTCAACATTTCATCATTATTACCCTTGTTTTTACCCTCTTTTCCCTTGATCCTTGGTACTTATCACTAACAAAAAGCAAATAAAGATTTATCAGAATTAAGGACTAAGATTTAAGGTTTAAGTGGTGGTTTTTATCTATTTGTCTTTTCTATTTTCTTTTCTATTTAGTACTTCAATCCTTTGGTTTTAAGCCATTCTATTCTTTTCTATTTATCTTTTCAATAAAAAAACATGCTTTTAAAGGTGTTTCATTTCCTCTAAGAGCATGTATTATTATAAAAGTTTATTTTCAGTTATAGAACTAATTTACTTTTTGATAGGAGTTTATTTGATTTATACATCATAAATTATACTCTAAAATTCTCTTCTTCCCTCAAGAGCTTTTGCAAGAGTTACTTCATCTGCATATTCCAAATCTCCACCTACTGGTATTCCATGGGCTATTCTTGTAGTCTTTATTCCCATTGGTTTTACAAGTTTTCCTATATACATAGCTGTAGCTTCACCTTCTATATTAGGGTTTGTAGCTAATATCAATTCTTTTACTTTATCATCTTTTAATCTATTTAATAATTCTTTTATTTTTATTTCATCTGGGCCTATTCCTTCCATAGGTGAAATACTCCCATGTAATACATGATATAATCCATTAAAATCACGAGTTCTCTCCATTGCTACAATATCCTTTGGGTCTTCAACAGCACAAATGATTGAATCATCTCTTTTCTTGCTGGAACATATTTTACAAGGATCTATATCTGTAAGATTAAAACAATTACTACAATATTTTATATTTTTTTTAGCATTTATTATGGATTTTACAAAACTATTAGCATCTTCATTGTTCATGTTTAATACATGAAATGCTAATCTTTGTGCTGTTTTTTTACCTATGCCAGGAAGTTTTGCAAATTCTTCTATTAATGCTGATAGTGGTCTAGCAAAATAATCCATCATTTCACCTCTAATCATAAAAAAGTTAAAGGGCCTATTAGGCCCTTTGATATTACATAAGTCCTGGGATATTCATTCCACCAGTTAATTTACCCATCTCACTTGATACCATTTCTTCTGCTTTTCTAATAGCTTCATTTGTAGCTGCTATTATAAGATCTTGAAGCATTTCTATATCATCAGGATCTACTACATCTTCATCTAAGTTTACTTCTAATACTTCTTTTTTACCATTTACTCTTACTGTAACAGCTCCACCGCCTGCACTTGCTTCTACTTCTTTTTCTTCTAATTCCGCTTGCATCTTTTGCATTTTCTTTTGCATTTGTTGGACTTGTTTCATCATGCCACCCATATTTCCCATTCCTTTAAATCCACCTTTTGCCATTGAAAATCACTCCTTATTTTATTCTTCTATTTCTACAATATCTGCTCCAAACACATCGATAACTTCTTGTGTAAGGCTATCAACTACATCTTCTTTTTTAGAAACTTCATCTTCCATCATAAACTTTATATTTAGATTGGAATTTAGAATACTATTCAATGTATTCTCTATATATTTTTTATTATCATCTTTATCTACTGCATCTTTATGAAAACCAAATCCATCTTTAAATAAAACATATAATGTTTTCCCTTCTATATCATGAGGATTTCCTTCAGATAATAAAGCTTGAACACTTATTTTCTCTGACTTTATTCGCTTTAACATATCAGGCCATATTTTCATTATATCATTTATATTTATATTTTCATTTATTTCCTTATTATGAACTGTATCTTCTTTTAACTTTGTTTCTTTTATAGAGACTTGTTCCTTTTTATTTTTATCTATATCTTTTTTCAAAATTTCTTTTGATTGTATTGTTTTTTTCTTTTTATCTTCTCTTTTTTCTTGTAATTTTGATTCCTCTACTACTATATTACCCATTTTAATCTTATTTTCTAATAAATTTACACGAATTAAAAGAGATTCAATTGAAGTATCAAGTTCAACTGATATCATTTTCATAAGTGTAGTTTCTAATATTATTCTAGGTTGAGAAGAATATTTACTACTTACTTCAGCCTCTGATAGTAATTTAATTATTGATATTATCCTATTTAAACTTATATTTTGAGACTGTTCTTTAAATCTATTTATAGTTTCATCTGTACCGTCTATTATATCATTTAGTTTGTCTGAAGATTTAGATACCATAAGATTTCTAAAGTGACTTATTAAATCTTTTATAAATTGATGTATATCTTTACCTATAGAAATTAAGTTGTCTACAGTTTTAAGGGAAGCTTCTAAATCTTTTTCAATTATATTTTCAGCCATATCAAATATTATATCATTATTTACTGTTCCAAGTACTTCTAATACATATTCATAACTTATATTTTTATCTGCAAAGGATATACATTGATCTAATATACTTAATGCATCTCTCATAGCTCCATCTGAATTTCTAGCTATTAATTGTAATGCTTTTGCTTCTGCATCTATATTTAAATCTTGTAAAATATCTTTCATAGTATCTACTATTTGATTCACAGTTATTCTCTTAAAATCATACCTTTGACATCTTGAAAGAATAGTTGCAGGTAGTTTTTGTACTTCGGTTGTTGCAAGTATAAAAATCAAATGATTTGGAGGCTCTTCTAGTGTTTTAAGTAATGCATTAAATGCTCCTTTAGAAAGCATATGAACCTCATCTATTATATATACTTTGTATCTTCCTTTAGAAGGGGGATATTTAACTTTTTCTTTCAAATCTCGAATATCATCTACACTATTATTTGAAGCAGCATCCATTTCGACTACATCCATTATATTGTCATCTAATATGGATTTACATACTTCACATTTATTACAAGGAATATCTGTATCACTGGTACAATTAACAGCCCTTGCAAATATTTTAGCTGTTGAGGTTTTTCCTGTGCCTCTTGTTCCAGAAAACAAATATGCATGAGCTATATTGTCATTTAATATTTGATTTTTTAGTATTTTAGTTACATGATCCTGACCTACTACATCACTAAATGTTTTTGGTCTAAATCTCCTGTAAAGAGCTTTAAATGCCATCTTCTCACCTACAATATCTATTTTCTAAAATCATTATACCATAATCTGTTACTTTATAGAACAAAAAGCTATGGAATATTCCATAGCTTTTGTTTTAATTTTTAAGCCGTGAACCTAGAATCGACATAACTAACCAGGCGTTACCTAGGCAGTTAGCTCGGATCAGGTTTCCCTACGGCACACGAAAGTGTTCACTTACCGCTGCTTCCTTCCAGACCTGACGGGATTCATGAATTTCCGTTGCGTAGGACCCAATCGTCAACACCACTTACCTAGGGCAGACCCTAACAAGTTAGGCCTCAACTAGGAATTCGATCCTGCTATAGCGGATTGCAGGTTACAAGGCACCGCTACCTCCCCATCTATCACGGCAAAGATTTATACTGGCGGAGAGAGAGGGATTTGAACCCTCGAGACGGTACTACCGCCTACCCGCTTTCCAGGCGAGCGCCTTAAACCAGACTCAACCATCTCTCCGTATATTTTTATTTTATAACAGTTTGTACTGTCAACAGATACTTATTATATAAAAAAAAACTATATTTGTCAAGAGACAATATAAAAGTCAAGGGAAAATTCCCTTGACTTTTATATAATATTATTTTAGTCTAGCTGCAATAACTTTTAATATTTTTGCAATAACCTTTATGTAGGTGGTTGCATTTTCACTACTATCTTTAACTGTATATATTGTTCCTTTTACTGTCTCAACTGTATCTTTTACACCTTGTTCTACTGTATTTACAGTTTGTCCTGCCTTTTCTACAGTTACTCTTGCTGTAGTAGTAATTCCTTCAACATCTCTAACTATAACAGGAAGAGATTTGGACATATCATCTAATGCATAATTTACATCATCAGTAATTTCATTCACATTATTCATTATATCAGGTAAATTTTTAAGAGCATCATCTACATTTTCTCGATTATCATCAACAAGTACCTTTACATTTTTCAAGACTCCAGCTAAATTTTTAAGTACCAATATAAGGAAAATACCGACTCCTATTCCTACAAGGGCTAATAAACCAACTAGTAAATCTTCTAGTGATATTAATGCATCGATATATAACACCCCCTTAGTTTATTATATTCTATTATTTGTTATTTGTTTTTTGAATCCTTATTCATTTCATCTAAATCATTTTGAGTTTTATCTATTGCATCTTTTGTTTCTTGTGCTGCTTCTTTTGTTTCTTGTAAATTTTTCTTAGTTTCATCTGCAGTTTTTTTCAAACCTTCTGTTGTAGTTTGAACAACTTGTTTTGTTTGTTCTATTTTTGCTTTTAAATCTTCTTTTTTTTCATTTGCCATTTCCATTAAATCTTCTCTTGTTTCATTTGCCTTAACTTTTATATTTTCTCTTGTCTCTTTACCTGATTTAGGTGCAAATAATAATCCTGCTACTGCTCCTAAAGCTGCTCCTACTGTAAGACCTTTAGTAGCGCCTTTTGCCATAGCTCTTTTTCTTTCTTTCTCTCTCTTATTTAATACATCATCAATCATTGATTTAAAAAACATACAAAACCCTCCTATTATTTTCTATTGTTTTTCTGTTATTCCTCTTTATACCCATGGAAAGCTTGTATTAACATCTTTTTAACATTTATTAACTTAATTTTTCAACTGAATATTCTTTTAGCAAGTCATCTTTTATTTTCCATAAATCATATGATAAATCTACATAATATTTATGAGGATGTTCAAACCTTAATACTTCTTCCCAAAGAGTATCTATTTGTTCTTTACAAAATCTTTTTATATTATCTACATTAGGGCTTTCATATATACATTTTCCTTTATCAAATATTTTTGTAAGTATCTTTTCTGCTCTAAAATTATAAACTTTTTTTCTTTTCCAAGTATATAAAGGATTAAATAATTCATATGGTCTATCTTCATATACCTTTTCTCCTTCCATTGTAACTAAATCTGCTATAGCTTTACCTGTTTCTTTATCATATAATCTATAAAGATCTTTAGCACCTGGTGTTGTAATTTTTTCAACATTAGCACTTACTTTAATTTTTGGTATTATATTTTCATCCTTTTCCACAGCTACAAGTTTATAAACACCACCAAATACAGGTTCAGATTTAGATGTTATAAGTCTTTCACCTACACCAAATGAATCTACTTTTGCATCTTGAAGCAGTAATTCACGTATTATATATTCATCTAATGAATTTGATGCTACTATTTTACAATCTTCTAACCCTGCTTCATCAAGCATTTTTCTAACTGCCTTTGAAAGATATGCTATATCTCCACTATCAAGCCTTACTCCTTTTGGCCTATAACCTTTTTCTACTACTTCTTCTTTAAAAACTTTAATTGCATTAGGTACGCCTGATTTAAGTACGTCATAAGTATCAACTAATAATACACAATTATCTGGATAAGTCTTTGCATAAGTTCTAAATGCTTCTTCTTCTGTTTCAAATAACTGTACCCAACTATGAGCCATAGTTCCTGTAGCAGGTATATTATAATCCCTGTCAGCTATAGTACAAGCTGTTCCAGCACATCCTCCAATATATGATGCTCTTGCTCCTAAAGTAGCACCATCATAGCCTTGTGCTCTTCTTGAACCAAATTCAAGTACTGGTCTCCCAGCTGCAGCCCTTACTATTCTATTAGCTTTTGTTGCAATCAAACTTTGATGATTTATAGTTAAAAGTATCATAGTTTCTATAAATTGAGCTTGTATGACAGGTCCTCTTACTTTTACAATTGGCTCTCTTGGAAATATTGGCATTCCTTCTTTTACTGCCCATACATCACATTCAAATTTAAAATCTCTTAGATAATCTAGAAATTTTTCACTAAACATATTTTTTTCTCTTAAATAGTCTATATCTTCCTCTAAAAACTGTAGATTTTTAAGATATTCTATTAATTGTTCTACCCCTGCCATTATTGCAAATCCACCATTATCTGGAATTCGTCTAAAAAACATATCAAAATATGCTATTTTTTCATGTAAACCATGTTCTAAATATCCATTTGCCATAGTAAGTTCATAGAAATCTGCAAGCATTGTTAGATTTTTTTTATCTTGCCAATCAATTTTTGTCATTGAGTTCGCCCTCTTCCTTTATTATGTAATCGTTATCTCATTAGTTTTATTATAACCTTTAATGTGTATAATTCAAAGAAAAAATATTTTAGTTTATTTTTTATATAATTATGTTTGTTTTTTTTATGCTTGGGTATACTATTATTAACCCCATGCAAAGCCCCTTTAATAGTGGTAGAAAGAGAGTAGGAACTCCCCCATAGACCTACTCTCTTTTCTTTATTCAATTTAAATTTCGGAGTGATTATATGGTCAATAGGTGGATATTAAAAATTAGATCAAAAATTTGGTTTGTGCCAGTAATATATGGAGTTATTTCCTTTATATTATCTATAATAATAATATCAATTGATACTTTTCTTGCAGAAGAGATAAAAATTTATATTCCACAAGTACTATTAACTGATTTTGATTTGGCTCAAACAATACTTTCATCACTTGCTGCTGCCATTATAACTATGATGACTATAGCATTTTCTACAATGATGGTAGTACTAAGTACATATTCGTCCCAATATTCACCTAGAACATTACAAGATTTTTTAAATAAAAAGATAACTTTAAGAATATTAGGGGTATTTTTGGGTACTTTTATATATCTTATAATGTCTCTGTTATTTCTAAAAGAAGATTTAGAAAATAGCTTTGTACTTTCTGCACTTGTTGGTGTAATAGCATCTATTTTTTCTGTTGCCTTTTTTATATTTTTCATACATCATGTAGCTACGTTCATGCAAGTAAATAAACTTATAAATAATATATCTAATGAATCAATATATTTAATAAATGAACTTGATAACCGTGTTATAAATGATGAAAGAATACGATATGAACCTTTATATATGATAGAAAATCCAGACTTATCAATACAAGTTCTAGCTCCAGAAACAGGGTATATCCAACTTGTAGATACATCGGAAATTATAAACCTTGCAAAAGATCTGGATATTTCTATTGAAATGGAAAGAAAAATAGGTGAGTTTGTTATTAAAGGAAATCAAATACTTACAGCTTATAGTAATAAATCTTTAGAAGATGTCAAAATAATTACTGAAAATATCACTATAGGAAACTATAGATCTATGTTTCAAGATATTGAATTTGGAATACAAAAAATAGTAGATGTAGCGTTAAAGGCACTATCTCCTGGCATAAATGATCCTAATACAGCTATACTTTGTATAAAGAAGCTTTCAGTAATATTATCTCAAATATCAATGTCGCAAATCCATACTATGTATTATCATGATAATAAAGATGTATTGAGACTTACTATGAAATACTCTGACTTTGATGAACTATTGTATCTATCTTATTATCAAATAATATATTATGGAAATGGAGATCAATCAATACTTACAGAAATACTAGAGTCATTATGTATATTAGTTGAAAGTAATATTAAAATTAAATTAAAGGTATGGGACTTTGCCAAATATGTAATCAATAGTTTTAAGAAAGACAGCTTAGAAGATTTAGATAAAAAATACATAAATTTAAAAATAGAAAAATTAGCACGGTTAACAGAACAGAATAAGAGTAAATTAATATTAAAATAGGTATTGATTTAATGATTCCTATGATTTATTATAGTAGAAGTAATCTTTTCTGGAGGTGTTTATATGGCTAAAAAAATATTAAAATCAGAATGGCTAAAAAGCTCAGTTGTAATACTTTTAGGTACACTTATAATGTCTATTGGAATAAATGCATTTATTATTCCACATAATTTACTTGCTGGAGGAGTATCTGGTATTGCAATAATTTTAAAATATATTACAGGTTTAAATACTGGTATTTTTGTACTTCTATTAAATATACCTATATTTATATTTGGAATAAAGGAAATTGATAGACGTTTTGCATTTGTAAGTATAGTTGGAATGACCTCACTTTCATTCTTTCTATATATAACAGAATTTTTAAGTGAAACAATGTGGATAGAAGATATATTAGCATCTACAATATATGGTGGAATATTTATTGGATTTTCATCAGGGGTTATATTCAAAGTCCGAGCATCTACTGGTGGCACTGATATAGTTTCTGTAATCATGAAAAAAAAGTTTGAAATAGGTATATCTACAATTTTATTTGTAACAAATGTAATTATAGTTCTTATAAATGCTACAATAAGTGATTATACTTTAGCTATATATACTCTTATAAGCATGTTTATAGCTAGTGCTGTTATGAATAAAATAATAATAGGATTAGATACTAAAAAATTAGTATTAATAGTAACAAATAATTATGAAGATCTTTCAAATGCTCTTATGAAAAGTGTAAATAGAGGAATTACCTTTTTGGAAGGAGAAGGAGCTTACAGTAGACGTAAGCAAAAAGTAATATATTGTGTAGTTTCAACTAGACAACTTGCTGTAGTTAAAAATGTAGTAACTGATATAGATGAAGATGCTTTTATGACAGTCATGGATACAGCAGAAATTCATGGAAGTGGATTTAAAAAACCTGTATTTTAGATTAAATACAATTGTCCTAGAAGGTTTTTATGTAAAATAAAAGGGATATGAAAGATTAATCTTTCATATCCCTTTTATTTTAATTTCTACTACCTGGTTTTACTGGAGTACTTCCATCTTTACACAATGGGCAATTTTCTTTTTCAAATGTATCTATATCTATTTTTACTGCACCATATAATGGGATATTAAGTTCTGATTTCCCACCAGTTCTGTCTATAATTGATGCAACTCCTATAACATCTCCACCTAACTCTTCTATAACTTTTTTAGTTTCCATAGTGGATTTTCCGGTAGTTACAACATCTTCAGCTATCATAACTCTAGCTCCATTTCTTATTTCAAAACCACGTCTAAGAGTCATCTCTCCATCTTTTCTCTCTGTAAATATAGCAGGTATTTCCAATTGTCTACCCATTTCATAAGCTACAATTACTCCACCCATTGCAGGGCCTACTATTAAGTCTATGTCTAAATCCGATATTTTTCTTACTACTTCAGATATAACCATTTCTGCATATTCTGGATAGCTTAAAACTTTTGCACATTGCACGTATCTATTACTATGTTTCCCTGATGATAATAAAAAATGTCCTTCCATTAGTGCACTCGATCTTTCTAATAGTTTTATAACATTATTCATTTAACACTCTCCCTTATTTTTTATATTATTCCTATTATTTCATCTAAAGATTTTATACCCTCTTTTTCCATGAAATTATCTATACCTTTTATAATATCTATAGCTATTCTTGGATTTACAAAATTAGCTGTGCCAACTTGAATACATGTTGATCCTGCCATTATAAATTCGATAGCATCAGTTGCATTCATTATTCCTCCCATACCCATTATAGGTATGTTAGTATTTTTATATACTTCATTTACCATTCTAAGTGCCATAGGCTTTATTGATGGTCCTGATACTCCTGCATATATATTTTCAAATATTGGTTTCCTTTTTTCTATATCTATAGCAAGACCTTTAAATGTATTAACTAAAGATAGTCCATCTGCACCTTCCTCTTCACAGGCCCTAGCAATATCCACTATATCTTCTGCATTAGGAGATAATTTCACTACAAGTGGTAGATTTGTAACTTTTCTTGCACTTTTTACAATTTGTCTTGCATCTTTAGTTTTTATACCAAAAGCCATACCTCCTGCTTTTACATTAGGACATGATATATTTAGTTCGATCATATCTATATTTGTCTCTGATACCTTTTCTATAGCATATAAATAATCACTCTCACATGCTCCTCCTATATTTACTATTATATTAGTATTTAATTTTTCTAGAAATGGTATTTCATTTTTTAAGAATCCTTCTACTCCTGGATTTTCAAGTCCTACACTGTTCATTATTCCAGATGAAGTTTCATGTATCCTCATACCAGTATTTCCATCTCTTTTTTCCTTTGTGATTCCTTTTGTAGATATTCCACCTAAAAGATCTATATCATAAATTTCTTTGTATTCTCGTCCAAATCCAAATGTACCAGATGCTGTTATTACAGGATTTTTAAATTTAACTTTTCCAAACTCTACATTTAAATTACTCATAAAATACATCCTCTCCCGGGTAAACTGGACCATCTTTACAGACTCTACTCATCCCATTTTTTGTTTTACAACTGCATACAAGACACGCTCCTACTCCACATGCCATATGTTTTTCTATTGAAACATAAGTTTTTACATTTTTGTCTTTTGACATATCTACTATTTTTCTCATCATAATCTCTGGCCCACAAGTAAGTATATGATCATAATTATCTACGTTTAATTTTTCAGTTATAAAATCACCTACTGAAACATATAAATTATCTGCATATTTCCAAAATTCCTCTGTTAAATATTCTTTTTCTGTAAATCCTAAATATATATCTAATTCTTTTACTCTGTTCTTTAAATTTTTAGCAGTATAAAGTAAAGGTGCAATACCTATCCCCCCACCAACTATAGCTATTTTTCCTTTAACAGTTGGATAGCCGTTACCATATGGACCTTCTAATTTAACATTGTCCTCTTTACTTAACTCCGTTAATTTATTTGTTCCAATACCTTCTACTCTATATAAAAATGTTATACTTTCATTATTTTTATCATGAATACTAAGTGGTCTAGATAAAAGAGGATAGTCACCCCATCCTCTTATCATAAAAAATTGGCCCATTTCTCCATGAAATTTACCTTCTATAATTAATTTATATATTCTATCTGATACTTTTATATTTTCTAGTATTTTAGCCAATGATTAAATCCTCCTTCATAGAAAGGACTGCTTGTCTTGTGTATTTTACAAAGTTTTCATCTTCATTTTTTCCTTTATGAGCAGTTATAATTCCTCTTGAAGAGTTTATAACTCCACATATACCATCTTTAAATATCTCTTTTATACTCTCCCCTTTTCCTCCTTGAGCCCCATAGCCAGGAATTAAGAAAAATGTATTTGGTGTCTTTTTCTTTATTTCTAAAAATTCTTCTGGGAAAGTAAGACCTACTACTCCACCTATTTTATTAAATCCAGATTCACCTATAGAATTTTCTCCCCACTTATTACATTTTTCTGCTACCTTCATATATAATTTTTCTTCATGGATTTTTAACTCTTGAAAATCCTTTGAACTTTTATTTGAAGTATGAATTAACATAAATAGTGCTTTATCTTTATTTTCCATATATTTTTCATATGGACTAATTGAATCATAACCCATATATGGATTTACAGTAATTATATCTACTTCAAAATCACCACTAAAATGAGCATCTGAATACGCTTCTGCTGTTGATGATATATCTCCTCTTTTTATATCTCCTATTACAATTTTTCCTTTTTTTCTTATATATTTAACTGTTTTGCTATATGCTTTTAATCCTTCTATTCCTAATGCTTCATAAAAAGCAATTTGAACTTTAAAACATGCTACTAAATCACTTGTATTATCTATTATCATTTTATTAAATGTAAATATCTTTTCTTCTATACTCATATCATTTTTCATTAAATACTCTGGCAAATATTCTATTTTTGTATCAAGCCCTACACATATTGGGCTTTTCTCTATACATTCTTTGTATAATTTATCTATTATCATATTTTCTCTCCTCATTTTTATATACTATTTCACCATTTTTTATGGTCTTAAGAATTTTTCCATATACTTGTCTACCTTCAAAAGGTGTATTCTTACCTTTTGATACAAAATCGTTTGTATTGATTTTATGGCTTTCATTTAAATTTACTAATACTAAATTTGCATCTTTTCCTTCTTCTATAAGCGCTTCATCAAGTCCTAATAATTTTGAGGGTGTATAAGACATCTTCTCGCTTAAACAATTGAGTGAAATTCCTTCTTCTTTAAATATAGTATAAACATATGAAAATGCCTCTTCTATTCCTGATATTCCAGGAGCTCCATTTTCTTTATCCTTCTTTGTATGAGGAGCATGATCTGTAGCTATTACATCAATTATTCCTTCTTTTATCCCTTCTATCATTGCATCCCTATCATCTTTTGTTGCAAAAGGAGGATTAACTCTATAATCATTATCCCATTCAAATATATGATGTGGCATTACTTCACAGCTAAATTTAAGTCCTTTATTTTTATATTCTTTTATTAAATCTAAACTTTCTCTAAGGCTTATATGACAAATATGAAGGTTTCCACCAACTTCTTCTATTAATTTTAAATCTCTTTTTATAGTTTCTGCTTCTGGTTCACAATGAGTAAGTATTTTAAAATTTTTTTCTTTTGATAATTTTAAAGCCTCTTTAAAAAGTTCATCATCATCTACATTTACTCCATCATCTGAAAAGAGATTAGTAAACTCAAGCATTTCATCTATATCTACAAACTCTTCACCTTTAAGGCCTTTTGTAAGTGCTGATATTTGAGTTAAACCACATATTTCATTTTCTTTGTGTTTATTTAATATATATTCTATAATTGTCTTATTATCACAAACTGGATTTGTATTTGCCATGGCACATACATGAGTAAATCCACCTTTTACTGCAGCTTTCTCACCTGTTATTAAATCCTCTTTTTCAGTCTGTCCAGGTTCTCTTAAATGAACATGCATATCTATAAAAGATGGCATTACTACTTTTCCTTCTCCATCTATAATTTCTTTTCCAACACTATCTATATTATTTGATATTTTTTTTATTTTTCCATTACTTATCCACAGGTCCCCTGTAAGAGTTTTTCTCTTATCCACAATTTTCGCATTTTTTATTATATAATCCACATTTAGCCTCCTATAAAGAAGTTTTTGTATCACAGTATTCACATCTATATTCTTTTTTATCTTTATCCACAAGTATAAATTCTACATCTTCTATATTTTCTTCACTTGTTATACATCTTGGGTTTTTACAAGTAAATATACCTTTAACCTTTTCTGGAAGTGATAATTTTATCTTTTCTTTTATTTCTTCATCTTCAATTATATTTACAGTTAAATCTGGATCTATTATTCCAAGTACATTTAAATCTAAATCTATTTTATTTTCTATTTTTATAAGGTCTTTTTTACCTTGTTTTCTAGATGAAACATTTCTTATAAGTGCAACTCTATAATCAACTTTGTGAAGTCCTAACTCTTTAAATATCTTATATCCATATCCTTCTTTTATATGATCAATTACTATACCTTTTTTAATACTATCGATATTTAACATTTACTCCACCCCCAATAATTTTAATATTAAAGCCATTCGTACATACATCCCAAATTTTGCTTGCTCAAAATATACAGCTCTTTTATCCCTATCAACTTCAACTGCTATTTCATTTACTCTTGGAAGGGGATGCATTATTATTAAGTCTTCTTTTGAATTTTTAAGTTTTTCATTTGTTAGAATATAGCTATCTTTTAAACGTACATAATCTTCTTCATTAAAAAACCTTTCTTTTTGTACTCTTGTCATATAGAGTATATCTAATTTATCTATTACTTCATCAAGGCTTTCAGTTTCATAGTAGCTATTTTCTTGTAAATCATCTTTTATATAATCAGGAATTTGAAGTTCTTCAGGAGATATAAATACAAAATTTATATTTAAATATCTTTTCATTGCTTTTACTAGAGAATGGACTGTTCTACCAAATTTAAGGTCTCCGCATAGTCCTATAGTATGATTTGATAAGTCTTTTTTTAGAATTCTTATGGTGAGTAAATCAGTTAATGTTTGAGTAGGATGTTGATGACCTCCATCACCAGCATTTATAATAGGCATATCAGTATTTTTAGAAGCAAGAAGTGGTGCTCCTTCTTTTGGATGTCTCATTACAGCTATATCAGAATAACATGCAATAGTTTTTATAGTATCAGCTACAGATTCACCTTTTGATACAGAAGAGCTTGCTGCTTCAGAAAATCCTACCACTTGTCCTCCGAGCCTATACATTGCAGATTCAAAACTAAATCTAGTTCTAGTCGATGGTTCATAGAAAAGTGAAGCAAGTAATTTACCTCTACACTTATCCAGATAATTTTTTTCATTTTTTATAATGTCTTCAGCGAGAGAAAAAATTTCATCTAATTCTTCTAATGAAAAATCTCTTGGTTCAATTAAATGTCTTCCTTTTAACATAATTATACAACTCCTTTCTAGTTTCACAGAACTATTTTAAAGGTATTTATTTTGGCATTAAAAAATGCCTTCTTAAAGATTTCTTTAAGAAGGCATAAATATGCATAACTATCCCATAGTTCATTGTACCTTTTTGGTCTCTCGGACCAACTTAAAGATATCTTTATTTTATTTAACTTTAATTAAGTTTACTACTAAATTTTTTATTTGTCAATAGAAAATTTATAGCATCTCCAATACTATCCACAATATCACTAGCTATCATAGAATGCTCACCTTTTTTATCCCTTGCAAAATCACCAGCTAGACCATGAATATATACTGCAAGTTTTGCTGCATTAAATGGTTCTAATCCTTGACCTATAAGAGATATTATAATCCCTGTAAGTACATCACCACTACCAGCTTTCGCCATGCCAGGATTTCCTGAATTGTTTATATATATTTCATCTTTGTATGAAACTATAGTATTACTTCCTTTTAATACAGTTACAATATTATATTTATTACTTATATGTTTTGCATAATAAACTCTATTATTTTCAATTTCTTTTATACTTTTATCAAGTAATCTAGCCATCTCTCCAAGATGTGGTGTGATTACTATTGAATTTTTCTTATTTTTTAAAATATCTATATCTGTAGATAATGAATTTAGTCCATCTGCATCTATCACTAAAGGTATATTTATATTTTTTATAATTTCTCTTAATAAATATATATTATCTTCAAAAGTTCCCATGCCTGGTCCTATTGCTAATACGTCTTTATCTTTTGTATTATTTAATATCTCTTCTAAAGATTTTTTTATAAAATATCCTTTACCATTATCTTTTGCTATCTTTACTATTTCTTCAGTTAGCTTTATACTCATTATGGTTTCTAAGTATTCTGGTACCATAGTATATACTAGCCCTGAACCTGTTCTCATAGCTGATTTAGAAGATAAAGTTACAGAACCTGTCATACCCCTACTTCCACCTATTATTAATACCTTTCCATAATCACCTTTATGACTTTCTGGATTTCTCTTAGTTAATAACCCCTTTAATTCTTCTGGTATTTCTATAATATTATCATTTATTTTAAAGTTTACCTTTGCAAAACTAACAGCATAATCTATTTCATGAGTAATAGTTAAATCAATTTTTGAAATTCCAAAGCTTTTAACCTTTTCATTTATAATTACTATAGGCTTGCCAAATTTATCATGAGATATTTCTATATCTTTAAATGAAACTTTACCTATCCCAGTTCCTATAGCTTTACTTATAGATTCTTTTGCAGAAAATAGCCCTGCTATAGTTTGAGGACTATATTTTTTTTCTTTTATATACTGTTTTTCTTCTGTAGTAAATATTTTATTTAAAAAGCTATCTCTTTTTTTATCTAAAATATCTTCTATTCTATGAATCTTTACAATATCTATTCCCACACTCATATTTATTCACCATTCTCCGTTAAAGTATAATCATACATTGTAATAGCATCTAATATTGTTTGAGTTTGTTTTTTTAATATTTCTTTATCAATTGTAGTAACTTCTCCTTCAATAGAAGATTCTATTCCAGATATAGAGGTTAAACTTGTACCATTATTATACATTATTCTTACACTTCTAGAGTCAAAGTTTGTTCCTACTAAAATTGTATCTAATTTAAAATCTTCTCCTCTTTTCATCGTATTTCTAACTATGCCATAATGTCCTCTATTATCTGAATAAAGTCTTGAAGTATCAAATGCAAGTAAATTACTTTCTTTTTGACCTAAATTTTTAGTGTATATTAAGAAATGATTTTTTTCTAATTCATCATATAGATCACTAGATACAAAGGCACTTATTCCTGTTGCTTTTGAACTTGTAGATCCATCAAAAAACATAAATATAATATCTCTATCTGGTCGAAACTCACTATTTTTTAATGTTTTTGCTATCTCTAAATTTGCTGCAATAGATGTTCCATTGTATATTAGACCTTTATTTTTATTATTTTCACTATCATCTAATTTATAATCATAATCAGTAGCTATAATAAGAGGAGATTTTTCCTTATTTTGCCCTTGTAATACAGCTCCTATATTTGATATATCTGCATATCTTTGCATTTCTATATCTGTAGAAAATACTATTTCTTCATCTATATTTTCTTTTAAAGTATCTATAACTTGATTACTTACATTAATGTATATATCACCAAATCCCAAACTATTTTCTACTTGTTCTAGACTTCCTATTATATTTACATCATAATTAACTTCTAGTGATTTATCTTCAGTGTAATATAATCCACCACTAACAAAATCTTCAACTAATATATTTGTGATTTTATTAAAATTTCTACGATATTCTGCATCTACAATTAATAAGTATTTCTGTTCTGGATCATATTCTCCATTTTCATACATTTCTACAGTCATAATCTTTCTTCTTAATTCACCAGTATAATTTTTTTCATCTATTTTATTTAAATAAATATCCCAAAAATTAAAATCTTTTAAGTATTCAAAAGATATATTTTTACCTTCTATATATATTTCTGATTTTTTTACAATTTGTGAATTAACTTCTATTTTATGTTTATTTGTATAGCTTTCATCATCTAAAGGTCTAAGCCCTATATCTTTTAAATTTTCTACAATATAATTTCGAGTGTTTCTATTGCCTTCACTACCAATTTGTCTTTCTAAATATTTATCTTCTGATAACTCTTGTATATGACTATATATATCATCTGAGTTGATATTATATGTACTATTTTTTACAGGCCAAATTAATATTAATACTATTAAACCTATTAAACCTAGCTTTATTCCAACACTTTTTTTATATCTATTTATATTCTTAATTTGATAGATAAAAGTAATCGGTGATAAATGATATGGAATGTGCTTAATAAATGTTATAAATTTTGAGTTTCTTTTATTTAACTCTATTTTTAATCCTTCCCCTAATAAATTAAATCCTAAAACTGATATGAATATAGCAAGTGCAGGATAAAACACTATCCATATCTTGCCAGCACCTATAGCATATCTAGCGGTTGCAAGCATTGAACCCCATTCTGGATAATATGCAGGTATAATATCTAATTTTAGTTCTTGTATAAGAAAAGGATCTATTGTAATAGTACCAACTAAAAGTCCCAATACTCCTAGCTCGGCTAGTATTATTAATACTCTACTTGTTTCTATAAATAAATGTATAACCATAGTTGCAAAAAGATGAGGTAGCACATTTCCAAATGCTATCTGAATTTTACTTTTTCCTATAGCTATTTCTCCTTTTATAAAATCTTCTCTTAATATTTCATTTATCCTATCTCTCAATATAGATCCAATTCTACCCCAGCCTACAAATGTAAGAATAAAAGTATAAATGAATATTACTTCTTCAAGTGTTGGTTTTATAGCACTTAAAAGTATAAAACTTATTATAAGGGGAGGTATTGCACTAAAAGTGGTTTTAAATATATCTATTATTTTAGATATTATCTTACTTCCAAACCCTGCAAAAAGCCCAAGAATAACACCTACAACAAGTCTCGCTAAGGCTGTATATATACCAATTTGAAGGGTCATTCTAGCTCCATACACTATTCTACTAAATACATCTCTGCCTAGTATATCAGTTCCCCATATATTTATATCATCAGGTGGATTTGGTGGATTATCTATTACTAAATTTCCATCTTCAAAATGAGGTAATGCAAAATTTGTAGCAAATGGATCTAAATTCATTATATCTATTCTAAATATAGCTATAATAGATACAAATATAAGTATTATAATTCCTATAACTAACGGTAAATTAATTTTTTTCAATCTATATAACAAATCCAACTCCCCCTTTTCCTTATAGTTCTATATTCTACAAAAGGGTAGATATCTCCTTTTTAATTTAGTTAAAAATTAATTTATATATCTTTATTTTCAACAAAAAATAAATCATCAAAACTTCCTAGTTCCACCTTTTGATCATCAATATAGTCAATATAAATAAGGTTATTCTTATATTCCATTTCACTTTTTAGCATTTTCTTTTTTAATATTATATTATTTTTTGTATCATCTATTAATATTTCAATTTTAAAAATATCTATATCCTTAGAAAATAATATATCTTTATATGCAGTTATGAAAATTTTATTATCATTTATTCTATTTATTTTATAATTAAATTTTCTGTATTTTTGTTTTGTTTTATATATTATATATGTTTTAGTAAATTCCATATATGTTTCATCGTCATATATCCAATTTCCTAATAATGAGTCTTTTGTTTTTAAATTTTTTCTAGATTCCCTTTTAACTTTAGATCTCTGTAAATTACCATCCATTTTTTCTTTAGAATCAATTTTGTTATATATATCATTTATATCCTTATCTATACTATACCAATTTTCATCATACAACATATTATTACCTTTAAAGGATATTTTTCTTTCTTGATCACTATTTTCATAAGTAAATATAATTTTATACCTATCTTCTATTTTATCACTTGATAAATTTTCAATATTTACTTTTTTAGCTTCTATATTTTTTAGTACCTTTTCAAATGATTCTAAATCCTGTATTTGCTTATAAGCTGATCCTTTATATATAATTATTTTATCAACATCTTCAAAATAGCTATTTTTTATTAAACTTTGTTCTCCACTTTGAATTGAACATCCTATTGTAAATAATATTATTATACACATAGATAAGATAAAGACTTTCTTTAAATAACTCATTATTCCCTCCAATATATGACTTATTATTTTAATATTTATTAGTAGTCTTTCCTTTAATAATATGTCTGAACTGTCCCCATTTTCCAAATCTTCTACCTATTAAACATACTACACCTTTATCAGTCTCTGTTCTTATAACTCTCCCCATGGATTGTAATACTTTATTCATTCCAGGATACATATATGCATATTCATATCCTAATCCATTTTTTTCATTGAAATATTCTCTTATTATATTTCTCTCTAGACAAATTTTCGGAAGACCAATTCCAACTATTATAGCTCCTGTAAGTCTATCGCCTTTCAAATCTATACCTTCTGAAAATATTCCTCCCATTACTGCAAATGCTATTAGAGTATTTGTTGGGTTTTGCTTAAATGATTTTAAAAACTCTTCCTTTTCTTCCTCTTTCATTCCTATCTCTTGTACCATTGTTCTAAATTGTGGAAACTTTTCTATAAATACATCATATACATCTTCCATATATTTATATGATGGAAAAAACACCATATAGTTACCTTCTTTATATTTAGTCGTATCATATATTACATTAGCTATTTTTTCATAAGAATATTTTCTGTCTCTATATTTTGTGGATATGCTATCTTTTATTATTATTTTAAGATTTCTAGGATCAAATGGAGAATCTAAAATCATTATATTATCTTTTTCTTTTCCTCCTAATATATCTTTATAATAATCTATAGGACTTAGTGTTGCTGAAAAAAGAATTGAAGATAATCCACTACCTAATGTAGTAGATAATAAATAAGATGGATCCAAACAAAACATTTTCAACTTTACATTTTTCCCCTGCAATTCAGTATAGGTTACAAACCTATCATCATAATCTTCTGATACTCGTAGAAAAGATAATACATTAAAATATAATTCTAATAAATCTTTATGCTCTTTTTTATCTCCATTTTCCTTTAACCAATTATCAGCTTTTTTCACAAACCCCTTTAAGGGATAAAACATATCTTCTGGCTCTTCTTTTTCTAAAAAATAATCATTATTTTTACACTTCTTTTTTATCTTTAAAAAATAACGATTTATTTTATCTAATGATTTTGCCATTTTAGGTTCAATATCTTTAAATAATCTTTTTAATTCTAAAAAGTCATTTTTAAAAAGTTCTGCTGAAAACATGTCTCTTGACCTATCTACTAAATTATGAGCTTCATCTATTAAAAATATATATTTGTTTTTATCTTCAATAAAAAATCGTTTCAGTTTAGCTTTTGGGTCAAATACATAATTATAGTCACATATAACACTATCTGCCCATATACTTATATCTAATGAAAATTCAAATGGACATACTTTATGCTTTAATGAGTATTTCTCTATTGTTTCACGTGAAATAATATCTTCATTAGTAATTACATCATATATTGCATCATTTATTCTATCAAAATGTCCCTTTGCAAATTCACAATCTTCTGGATTACAACTAGATTCTTTACAAAAACAAATTTTATCTTTAGCTGTTAATGTTACTATTTTAAAGCGTAAACCTTTATTTTTTAATATATTGAAAGAGTCCTCTGCTACTGTTCTAGTTATAGTTTTAGCTGTAAGATAAAAAATCTTTTCTCCTTTACTTTCTCCTATAGCTTTTACTGATGGAAATATTGTAGATATAGTCTTTCCTATTCCAGTAGGTGCTTGTGCAAATAACTTTTTTTCTTGTTCTATTGTTCTATATATACCTACTGATAATTTTCTTTGTCCTTTTCTATAATTATCAAAAGGAAATTGTAATTTTTTTATGGACTCATCACGAGTTCTTATCCACTTTCTAGAAAGGTCTGCCCAAATATAATATCTATCTGTTAAATTTTTAAAGAACTTTTCCAACTCCTTGTAGGTGTAAGTATTTCTTATTCTTTTTATTTCTTCTGTATCTATTTCTACATATGTGAGTTGAATATCTATTCGTTCTAAATTATTATCCATAGAATAGATATAGGCATAACATTTAGCTTGTGCCCAATGAAGTTCATTGAAATTTTCATCTATTTTTTCAAGTGATGTTGTAGTTGATTTTATTTCATCTATTATAACTTTTTCTTTTTCTGTTATAATTCCATCTGCTCTTCCTCCTACTGTAAGTATTAAATCCTCAAATTCTACTTCAGTTTTAAGTGTAACTTCAGGCATATAGTTTTTATCCATCTTTTTTTGTACTAATTGATGAATTCTTGTTCCTTCAGTCATTCTATTTCTTCCTATATATGTGGAGTTTATATCTCCACTTCTAAGTATAAATTCAACTAAATTTCTTACAGATATTTTAATATTCATAAATTTTATCACCAATATTATTTTATCATATTTATGGTTGCAAAAATCACTTTTGGGGTATATAATAATATATGAATAATTGCTCATATATTCAATTATAATTTAATGAGGTGAAAACATGACTAAAGATATTCCAGTTTGTAATTGTAATGAGATACATGAAGATGTACTTAAAAATGTAAAAAATGATTTACCTAAAGATAATTGTCTTTTAAGTCTTGCTGATTTTTTTAAAGTATTTGGAGATTCCACAAGAATAAAAATCATATATGCTCTTTATGAGTCTGAAATGTGTGTATGTGATATAGCTGAACTTTTAGATATGACTCAATCAGCAATTTCCCATCAACTTAGAACTTTAAAAGATAAAGGTGTTGTAAAGTATAGAAAAGAAGGTAGAACTGTATTTTATTCATTAGATGATGAACATATATATGAGATTTTGAACTCAGGTCTTACTCATATTTGTCATAAGTAGAAAGGGGAGAATTATTATGAGTATAGAAAAAAAATTAATTTTAGAAGGATTAGTATGTACCAGTTGTGCAGGCAAAATAGAAAGAAAAATAACTAGTTTAGACTATGTAAATAATGCAACTATAAACTTTTCTAATGGTAATTTAATCATTGATATAAAAGATGAAAAAAAGTCTATAGAAATATTAGACAAATCTAAAGAAATAATTAAAAAAATAGAACCTGATGTAAAAGTTTTTGATTATGAAGAAAAAGAAAACCTAAAGGAAAAGGAATTAGATAAAAAGAACAATATCATAGATACTATTGGAAAAAATAAAATTATAAAATTATCTATTGGTCTTATTATATTTTTAACTGCAATAATAGGTAATTTTAGTAATCCTATAGAAATTACACTTTTTATAATAAGTTATGTGCTTATAGGTGGAAATGTACTTTTAACATCAGCTAAAAATATATCTCATGGACAAGTTTTTGATGAAAACTTCCTTATGAGTATTGCTACCCTTGGTGCATTTTTTATAGGAGAATATCCTGAAGGTGTAGCTGTAATGCTATTTTATGAACTTGGAGAAATTTTTCAAGATATAGCAGTCAATCGTTCTAGAAATTCCATAAAATCACTTATGGATATTAGACCTGACTATGCTAATTTAATTGTAGGAGATAACAGTAAAAAAGTTGACCCTGAAAAAGTAAATGTTGGAGATACTATTATAGTAAAGCCTGGTGAGAAGATACCACTGGATGGTACAGTTACAGAAGGTAGTTCTATGGTTGACACTTCTGCTTTAACTGGTGAGTCAGTACCACGTTCTGTTAAAAAGGACGAAGAAGTTCTTGCAGGGTTTATTAATAAAAATGGAGTATTAACTATTAAAGTTACAAAAACTTTTGGTGAATCTACTGTAGCAAAAGTACTAGACTTAGTTGAAAATGCTGGAAATAGAAAAGCCCCTACCGAGAAATTCATTACTAAATTTGCAAGATATTATACACCAGTAGTAGTATTTTCTGCTCTTGCCCTAGTTATAATTCCACCTCTTGTAATAGAGGGTGCTGAATTTAGTGAATGGTTATATAGAGGACTTGTATTTTTAGTTATATCTTGTCCTTGTGCCCTTGTAGTATCTATTCCACTCGGATTTTTTGGTGGTATTGGATCTGCATCTAAAAATGGTATCTTAATTAAAGGTGGAAATTATCTTGAAGCATTAAATGAGATAGATATTGCAGTGTTTGATAAAACAGGAACTCTTACTGAAGGTATTTTTGAAGTTACAGATATTAAAGTTCATAATGAATATAGTAAAGAAGATGTGCTAAAATATGCAGCATATGCAGAAAGTTTTTCTAATCACCCTATAGCTACTGCTGTAGTAGACGCATATGGTGAAAATATTAGAAGTGAAGAAATATCTAATTATAACGAAATAGCAGGTCATGGAATCGAAGTAAATTACGGTGACTCTAAAATATCTGTTGGTAATAAAAAATTAATGGATAAAAATAATATAGAGATAATTGAATCAACTGAAATAGGTACAGTTATTTATGTAGCTAATGATAATAATTTCATAGGATCTATTGTTATTTCAGATAGAATAAAAAAAGATTCAAAAGAAGCTTTAAGCAATCTGAAACAATTGGGTATATCTAAAACAGTAATGCTTACAGGTGATAATAAAGCTATTGGTGATAAAATAGCTAATGAATTAGGTATAGATACAGCTTATACGGAACTACTTCCTGATGGAAAAGTAGAAAAATTAGAAGATTTATATAAAGAAAAACAAAAAAGCAAAAAACTTGCTTTTGTAGGCGATGGTATAAATGATGCTCCAGTTCTTGCAAGAGCAGATATTGGTATAGCTATGGGAGGACTTGGTTCAGATGCAGCAATAGAAGCTGCTGATGTAGTTCTCATGACAGATGAACCCTCCAAACTAGTTGATTCTATCAAGATAGCAAAAAACACTAGAAAAATAGTATATCAAAATATAGTATTTGCATTAGGTGTAAAGCTTATAGTTTTAGCGCTAGGTGCATTAGGATTTGCATCTATGTGGTCAGCCGTATTTGCAGATGTTGGAGTAACACTTCTTGCAGTATTAAATTCACTTAGGGTATTGAATACAAAATTATAACAAACACTTTGGCACTATTTGCCAAAGTGTTTGTTTGGAATATTAGCAATATAAAAAGTTTTCATAGTATTAAATTTTATTAACAAATTGTAAAACACATTAGGTCAAAAAGTTGATAAAATGTTTAAGTAACTTAAAATATTTATATAGGAGGAATTATTATGAGTAATAATATTCAGACAAAACAGAAATTTAAGTTATTTAATAAATTTCTAAATGTCATTGAAAATGTGGGTAATAAACTTCCACATCCAGTAACAATATTCATACTATTTGCTCTTGCTGTCATCATAATATCTGAAATCGCTTTCAGAGCAGGATTATCTGTAGATTTTTATGATGCAAAAGCAGGAGCAGATCAAACAGTAGCAGCTGTTTCACTTCTTAGTGCTGATGGATTAAGGTTTATGATTAATTCAGCAACAGTAAACTTTACAAGTTTTGCTCCTCTTGGAACAGTTCTAGTGGCAATGCTTGGAGTTGGAGTTGCAGAAGGAACAGGACTTATAAATGCCGCTCTTAAAAAATTAGTATTAAGTACACCTAAAAGACTAATAACTGCAGTTGTTGTTTTTGCAGGTGTTATGTCAAATATTGCATCAGATGCAGGGTATGTAGTTTTAGTACCACTAGGTGCAATGGTATTCTTAAGCTTTAAACGTCATCCTTTAGCAGGACTTGCTGCTGCTTTTGCAGGGGTTTCTGGAGGATTCTCAGCAAATTTATTATTAGGTACATTAGATCCACTATTAGCTGGAATCACAAATGAAGCATTAACTGCTAGTGGAATGGATCTATCTATTTTACCAACTTCTAACTATTATTTCATGGTTGTATCAACATTCCTTATTACAATACTAGGTACTTGGGTAACTGAAAAAATAGTTGAACCAAGACTTGGGGAGTATAAAGGAATAGATACTAATGAATCAATGGAAGTTACAAAGTCAGAGAAAAAAGGTTTAATTGCAGCAGGTCTATCTATAGTAGTATTTGGTGCAATAATGTTATATTTAACAGTCCCAGCAAACGGTATGTTAAGAGTTGATGGATCTTTAGATGCATTTACTCATGATGGTTTAGTTCCAGCAATAATGTTATTCTTCTTAATTCCAGGTTTAACTTTTGGAATGGTTTCAGGCAGTGTTAAAAATGATAAAGATGTGGTTAAATTCATGTCTAAGTCAATGGCTTCAATGGGTGGATATCTAGTACTAGCTTTCTTTGCTGCACAATTTATACAATACTTTGCTTATACTAACTTAGGTACAATACTTGCAGTAAGTGGTGCTAATTTCCTTGAAGCTATAGGATTTGTAGGATTCCCATTAATCATAGCATTTATAGTAGTAGCAGGATTTATAAATCTATTTATAGGATCAGCTTCAGCTAAATGGGGTATTATGGCACCTGTTTTTGTTCCAATGTTATATAGATTAAATTTCTCACCTGAGTTTACACAACTTGCTTATCGTATAGGAGATTCTACAACTAATATAATATCTCCACTTATGACTTATTTTGCAGTAATAGTTGTATTTGCTCAAAAATATGATGAGGATACAGGTATAGGTACTTTAATTTCAACTATGGTACCATACTCAATAGTATTCCTACTTGGCTGGACAGTTCTTCTTGCAGTTTGGTATATGTTAGGAATTCCTATTGGACCAGAAGCTTTCATAAGAGTAAATTAAACAAAAGTCACCCAATTGGGTGATTTTTGTTTTATAATAGTATACAATAAAATTAAGGAGATGATTAAATGATAAATAAAGATAGAATTGTTGAAGAGTTTATGAAATATGTACAAATAGACAGTCCTACTAAAAATGAAAAAGAATTCGCAGAATTTTTAACTAAAGAATTAAAAGAATTGGGATTTGATGTATATATAGATAGTGCTGGAGATAAAGTTGGTAGTAATACAGGTAATATAATAGCTAAACTTGAAGGTACAATAGATGTTGAACCTATATTATTTAGTTGTCATATGGATACAGTGTCTCCAAGTATAGGAATTAAACCAATAATCAAAGATGGTGTTATATACTCTGATGGTACAACAATATTAGGTGGAGATGACAAAGCAGGAATTGCAGCAGTTATAGAAG
Organism: Senegalia massiliensis; assembly: GCF_900626135.1. NCBI lineage: Bacteria > Bacillati > Bacillota > Clostridia > Eubacteriales > Clostridiaceae > Senegalia > Senegalia massiliensis. The sequence goes on along the minus strand of NZ_LR130785.1, from coordinate 243,382 downwards.
CTTTAAAAGTTATAAAAGAAAATAATATAAACCATGGTCCTATTGAAGTAGTGTTTAGTGTCTATGAAGAAGGTGGATTAAATGGAGCTAAAAATTTAGAATATGATAAGATAAATTCTAAAAGAGCTTTTGTATTAGATAGTGGTGGAGATCCTGGACAAATCATAATACAAGGCCCTGCACAAGACAAAATAGACATTAAAGTTATAGGAAAGCCTGCACATGCTGGTGTAGCTCCAGAAGAAGGTATAAGTGCAATAAATGTAGCAGCTCATGCTATAAGTAAAATGAACTTATTAAGAATAGATAAAGATACTACTGCAAATATAGGAAAAATAGAAGGTGGTAGTGCTACTAATATAGTAACTCCTGAAGTAACTATAAAAGCAGAATCAAGAAGTCTTAGTGATGAAAAATTAGACAAACAAACATCACATATGGTAGAAACATTTAATGATACTGCAAAAGAATTTGGAGCAAAAGCTGAAATAAATGTTGAAAGAATGTACAGTTCTTTTATCATAGATGAAAATGATGAAATTGTAAACATGGTTAAAAAAGCATGTGAAAATTCTAATATAAAGCCTTTCCTAGATGCAACTGGCGGTGGAAGTGATACTAATATATTAAATGCTAATGGAATAAAAGCAATAAACTTAGGTATTGGAGAAAGAAAGCCACATACATTAGAAGAACATATGCATATTAAGGATCTTGTTAGTTCCGCAAATTTAGTTTTAGAAATAATTAAATTATCATCTATTTAAATTAAAAAGAACCTTTGGTTTAATTAAACCAAAGGTTCTTTTTTAAAATAAATCTAAAAATATTCTAATTACCTCTGCTCCACCTATCATAGTTCCAAATACACTACCTAGATTTGCAAGAACTACTACAAGTAATATATGAGTTACTTTGTTTTTCCAAAATCCTTTTACTGTTGTAATATCGTCTGATAAATTTTCAAAATCTCTTACTTTTGGTTTTCTAATAAATGCTTCTGCAAGTCCTACAAACCAACCTGCTGCAAGTAGAGGATTAAGTGAACTTATAGGTGCTACTACAAAAGCTGTAAGAATAGATAATGGATGTGCTAATGCAATAAGAGCTCCTATTGCTGAAAGTGAACCATTCCATAAAACCCAACCTATAGTTTGATCTAGTGCCATTTCACGACTATTAATAAGTGTAAAAAGTATTATAGCTAGAATTACAATAGGTATAGTCCACTTTATATATTTTGAAGTATTTGATTTTGGTGGTAAACTTTTAAGCTTATTTAAATTATTTTCTTTATGAATTTCTTCTTTTATACCTGGTATATGTCCTGCACCAAGTACTGCAATTATTTTATTTCCTGGGGCATCTTTTATTTTCTGAGCAAGATATTTATCCCTTTCATCTATTAACGTAGTTTTAAGCTTTGGAAACGAATCTTTTAATTCATCTAACATTGAAGTTAGTATATCTTCTGTTTTTAAACGCTCTAATTCTTCTTCACTTACTTCCTCATCACTAAACATACTATAAACTAGTCCTGTAAGTAATTTCATTTTACCCATAAATCCTATTCCTCTCCAAATACGTTGAAATGTTATTTGGATATCTCTATCAGCTAAAACTATTTTTGCATCATTTTCTTTTGCAGAATTTATAGCTGTTATCATTTCTTCTCCTGGGTTTATTCCAAATTGATTTGCCATTCTCTTTTGAAATGAACTCATCATTAAATTTACAAGTAATAGTGTAGCCTTTTTTTGTTTTATTACAGATACTATATCAGTATCGCTCCATTTTTTGCCTTCAGTTATTGATTTATATCTTCCTTTATCAAGCTCTATGCATACTGTATCAGGTTTTTCATTATCTATCATCTCTTTTACTTGTTCAGCACTTTTTTTGGATACATGCGCTGTACCTATAAGTATTATTTCTTTATCATTTATATCTAACCTTGTAATGTTTTCTTCTGCCATATTACCCTCTCTTTCTAAATTACTCATATATACATTATATACTTCTAGAAAGATGATAACAACAAAAGATTAACCTGTTATAAATTTTATTTTTTTATTTTCTACATCTACATTTACAGGTGTATTTAAATATACTTCCCCATCTGTATCAATCATCATTTCATTTTTTGTTTCTAATTTTATTTCATTTGCTTTTATATGTTTTATTTCATTTTCCGTTATATTTTCTTCAAAGTTTTCTTTTTGAGTCAAGTATTTAATTAAAAGTGAAAATCCAGCATTATAAACTATAAATATATCAAACATACCATCTGTCATAGATATATTTTTTACTGGTACTAATGTAGAACCTACATGATTCCCATTTAATATTACTACCATTCCTGCTTTATCTTTTAGTTTGTTATTTTCTGTGTGTAAAATAAATTCAAAATCATCTTTTTCACTCATACTCTTTATAGTACTGGTATAATAACTTATTCTACCCATAATATTTTTAGTGTTAGAATTTACATTTTCAGATATATCAGTAATAAGTCCTGTGCCTACAAAATTTGTAAAATACCTATTATTAACTTTTCCAATATCAATTTCTGACACATTGCCTTTTAATATAGTATTAGAAGCATCCTTTAAATTTAAAGGTATATTTAAGCTTCTAGCAAAATCATTACATGTACCACTAGGAAGTATAGCAACTATTGGTGGGTTTTTTAACCTTGCTATACCATTTATTACTTCATGTAATGTACCATCTCCACCAAGGGATATTACAACATCATATTCTTTTCCTTTTTCATATGCTATTTCTTCGGCATGATTTACTTTTTTAGTTTTAGCTATAGTTAAATTATCTATTTCATTACTTAAAATAGGAATAATTTCTCCAAGTAATTTATTTTTCTTTTTTTGACCTGCATTTCCATTATATATAAGAAGGGCATTTTTATACATCATTTCAACTCCTAAAATTTATTTATTTAAAATATACCCTATTTTAAGCTCTGTATTTCTTTTTATAACTTTTTTTATTAGTTAACTGAATACCTCCAAGTCCTGCTCCTGAAATTCCTCCAACTATATGTGCCATTTGTGATATATTATCTTTTAATGTTATTGCATCAACTAATTCTCTACCTATAAATATTACTCCCACTATTATAAGTGTAAGTGGAATATAACCTGATCTTGTATTGGCAAACGAACTAAGTATTATCATCATAAATACTATTCCACTTGCTCCAATAAGCCCTGTTCTAAATAAGATTACATTTAAAAATCCTGTTACAAATGTAGTTATTAATATCATTTTTATTAATGGTTTAGAACCATATTTTTCTTCTAATATAGGACCTAACAATAATATTATTAGAAAATTACTTGTGAAATGTTGCCATGAACTATGTCCTAATACATAACTAAAAAGCCTAATATATTGCATAGGGTCATCTACAGATGTTCTATAGTTAGTAAAAATATATGTCATAAACTCTATTCCATATATCTCTTTTAATAACAATACACCTAATGCAGTAAAAGTAAATGTTAATGTAACTGGTGCATTATAATTAATTCTTAATCTATCCATAAAATCAATCCTTTACTTTTATTTATTCTATATATTCTATAAATGTAGCCTAATATCCTTTATTTTAAACTACCATTGAATTTTGGGAAGATAAAATATACAATAATTTTAAAAGGAGACTGTAATATGCATATAAAAAATATATTAAAAGAATATTTCGGATATGATGATTTTAGACATGGACAAGAAGAACTAATACAATCAGTATTAAACAAAAAGGACGTACTTGGTATAATGCCTACTAGTGGAGGTAAATCCATATGTTATCAAATACCCTCTTTGATATTAAAGGGTAGTACATTAGTGGTTTCTCCTCTTATTTCACTTATGAAAGATCAGGTAGATGCTCTAAATGAAATAGGAGTATCAGCTACATTTATAAACAGTACACTTACTAACTATGAATTAGAAAATAGGTTTAAAAATATACAAAATGGAGAATATAATCTGATTTATATAGCTCCAGAAAGATTAAATAATATAGGTTTTAGAAATATAATAAAAAACATAGATATTCCTTTCTTAGCAATAGATGAATCACATTGTATAAGTAAATGGGGTCATGATTTTAGACCTAGTTATAAAGAAATACCACGATTTATAAATAGTTTAGATAAGCGTCCAATAATAGGAGCTTATACTGCTACTGCTACTGAGGAAATAATAGAAGATATAAAAATACTTTTAAATTTAAATAAGCCTGAAGAGATTGTTACAGGTTTTGATAGAAAAAATCTATATTTTAAAGTTGAAAATAATATTGATAAAAGATCATTTATATTAAATTATTTAAATGATAAAAAAGATGACTCTGGTATAATATATTGTTCTACAAGAAAAGAAGTAGAATCATTATATGAGTTTTTAAATTCTAAAGGACATAAAGTAAGCTTATATCATGGTGGAATGAATAATGCAGACAGAGAAATTTCTCAACAAGATTTCATATATGATAAAACACCTATAATGATAGCTACAAATGCTTTTGGTATGGGAATAGATAAATCAAATGTTAGATATGTTATTCACTATAATATTCCTCAAAGTATGGAAAACTATTATCAAGAAGCTGGTAGAGCTGGTCGTGATGGAGAAGATAGTGAATGTATATTGCTTTTCTCACCTCAAGATGTAGCTAAACAAAAATTCTTGATTAGTGAAAGTCATAAAGACCCTGAAAGAGCTTCTGTTAGCTATAAAAACCTTCAATATTTAGTTGATTATGCATATAGTCATGACTGTCTACGAGGTAAGATACTTGAATATTTTGGAGAGATAGACGTCAAATCTAATTGTAATAACTGTAGTAACTGTAGTATTGAACATGAGTTTAAAGATGTAACTATTGAGGCTCAAAAGATACTTTCATGTGTATATAGATTAAATGAAAAGTTTGGTACCACAGTTGTAGCCCAAGTTTTAAGTGGTTCAAAAAATAAAAAAATATTAAGTTTTAATTTAGATAAAATATCAACATATGGAATAATGAAAGATTATACTGAAAAAGGAATTAAAAATATAATAGCAATGCTAATATCTCAAGGTTATTTATCTCTTACAGAAAGTAAATATCCTATAGTAAAACTTACATCCCTTTCTAGAAAAGTATTAAAAGGAAAAGAAAAAGTATATATGGCTATAGATATGTTTAAAGATAAAAAGGAAATTACTCCTGATTATTATTTAGAGTTATTTGTGGAGTTAAAGGATTTAAGAAAAAAACTAGCATTAGAAAAAAATATACCACCTTATATTATATTTTCAGATACTACAATTAAAGAAATGGCAACTTATCTTCCTATAGAAAAAGATTCATTTTTAAATATAAAGGGAGTTGGAGATAAAAAGTATGAATCTTATGGTGATATGTTTATAGAAAAAATAAAAGGTTTTAAAGAGAAAAATAATGTTAAATCCTCACCAAAACAGATAAAGTATACTGATCCTATTGAACCTAAAATTAAAACTCATATTGAAACATATAATTTATATAGAGAAGGAAAAACAATAGATGAAATATCTGAAATTAGAGACCTTACAAAGGATACTCTATTAAACCATTTTGTAAAGTGTCAAGAAGAAGGTAAAGAAATTAATTGGAATGATTTTGTAGACACACAAAAGGAAAAAGAAATTTTAAATGCTATTGATACTGTAGGTAAAAAATATCTAAAACCTATAAAGCAAGCTGTATCAGATAATATTAGCTATTTTGATATAAAAACTATAATTTATAGAGAAAACTATAAAAAAAGCCCTGCTTAAACTGCAGGACTTTTTTATTCAAATATCTTTTTATATTCACTATAACCTTCTTTTTCTAAGTCTTCTTTTGGAATAAATTTTAATGATGCACCATTTATACAATATCTAAGACCGCCTTTATCTTTTGGGCCATCTGTAAATACATGACCTAAATGAGAATCACCTGTTTTACTTCTAACTTCAGTTCTTCTCATACCATGACTTAAATCACTTTTTTCTTTTATATTTTCTTCTATAGGCTTTGTAAAGCTCGGCCAGCCACAACCTGCATCATATTTATCTTTTGAAGAAAATAATGGTTCACCTGTAACTATATCTACATATATTCCTTCTCCTTCATTATTATTATATTCACTAGTAAAGGGTCTTTCTGTTGCATTTTCTTGAGTCACTCTATATTGTTCTTCAGTTAGTTTTTCTCTTAGTTCTTTATCTGTAGGTTTATTGTATTTTTTACTCAAATTATCACCCTTTCATAACCTTATAGTGATAATATACCCTATTTATACTAATTAAAATATACTAATTTTTATATAATTTTTGAGATATTAAATCTATTATATCTATTAATTCATTCTTTATATCATTTTTCATATTAACATCTTCTATGTTTTCTACTATATTTGATATATTTGATAGCTTATTTTGTATATGCTTAAAATCATCTATTTGATTATTTTTTATATTATTATTAATTTTTTTAATATCTCTTTCATAAATTTCTTGTAATTCTTCCTTATTTTTAGTATGAGATATCTTAGTTTTAATATTAAATTTTTCTTTTAATTCTTTTTTTATACTATGTAATATATCTTTAGATTTTTCTATATCATTACTTGGTAAAATAATAATAAATTCATTTTTTCCACTTCTAATTGCTATATCCACAAGTGCTAATTTATCTTTAATTATATTTTTTATGTTTTTTTCTAAATCTATTGTTGGATTAATAGAAATTGTCATCATAGAATATATATCAGTTTTTATAGGAGACATTATATTTTGCTTTATTTTATTCCAAAGGTTTTTGTTGTATAATCCTGTTACTTTATCTGTATAAGCCATAGAAATAAGTTCATTTGAATTTGATGATTTTATACTATAAAAATTAGCAAAAAAATACTTTCTGAAGTCTAAATCTAAAGATTCAATTTTTACAATATAATCTTTAATTATGACTACATTATTATCAACTAATTCTTTTTTTATCTGTTCTCTGTTTCTTTCAATGTATTGAAGATTTTTATCATCTATAGTAGGATATTGTAATCTACCTTCAGTATCAAATATAATAAAAATTCCTTCTTTTTTAGAAAGAGTATACTTATCCATGATATTCACTTCCTATAATTTTCTATAATTAGGTCTATAGTCCTATAATATAACTTTAAAAATGTATAGTCAACCTATTTTAAATATTGAAAATATTTATTTTTATTATAATTATAGTCATATATGGGAATATTTATTACTAAAATCACATTATACTTAGGAGAGATTATATGAAAATTTTTGAAAATGAACCACTATCTTATTGGTTAGATTCAACAGAGAAAACAAATTATCCTTCTCTTGATAAAGATATAAATACTGATGTAGTAATAATAGGAGGAGGAATTGCAGGTATTACATCTGCTTATATATTAAAACAAAGAGGTTTAAATGTAGCTTTATTAGAAGTAGATAATATATTAGAAGGTACTACTGCTCGTACAACTGCAAAGGTTACATCTCAACATAACCTTATGTATAATAAACTTATAAAAGAAATGGGAGAAGATTATGCTCGTAAATATTTACAAGCAAATGAAGATGCTATAGAATTTATAAAACAAATAATAAAAGAAAAAAATATAGATTGCGATTTTAGTGAATTACCAGCATATGTTTATACAACTGATGATAAATATATAAAAGATATTAAAGATGAGGTAAAGGCTGTGCAAAAACTTGGGAAAGATGCAATATTTGTAGAAACTTTAGATCTTCCTTTTAACGTAAAAGGTGCTATGAAATTTAAAAATCAAGCACAATTTCACCCTAGAAAATACCTTCTAAAATTGGCTAAAGAAATAAATTCTAATGGAAGTTATATATATGAAAATACTAAAGTAGTAGATATAAAAGATGGAAATACTGTAAAAGTTATTACTAGTAATGAAAATATAATTTCAGCAAAAAAAGTAATAATAGCAACTCACTTTCCTATAGAGAATTTTAGAGGATTATATTTCTCTAGAATGTATACAGAAAGGTCATATATATTAGGTGTTTTAGCTAAGGATAGTATTCCAAATGGCATGTATATATCTGTAGAAAAACCTATAAGGTCATTAAGATATCAAAATTATAATGATAAGAAAATGTTATTAATAGGTGGAGATGGTCACAAAACTGGTCAAGGTGAAAATACTAAAAACCACTATAACAATTTAAAAAAATTTGCAGAAGAAAATTTTCAAGTAGAAAGTATTCCATATAGATGGTCAACTCAAGATTGTATGCCAATGGATGATATACCCTTCATAGGTCAAATAACAAGTAATTCAGAAAATATATTTTTATCTACAGGTTTTAAAAAATGGGGAATGACTAATGCTACTGCAGGAGCAATGATTTTAGCTGATATAATTACAAATGGAAAAAGTCCATATAGTGATGTGTTTTCCCCATCTAGATTTAATATAAAAGGAAGTATATCTAATTTTATAAAAGAAAATTTAAATGTAGGATATGAATTTATAAAGGGGAAATTAAAAACTGGAAATATTGATATAGAAGTAGCTACAGGACAAGGAAAAGTAGTAGATTTAAACGGTAAAAGAGTTGGTTTCTATAAAGATACTGAAGGTAAAACTTACATAGTTGATACCACTTGTACTCATCTAGGATGTGAGCTTTCATGGAATGATGCTGAAAAATCATGGGATTGTCCTTGTCATGGTTCCAGATTTTCATATGATGGAACAATTATAGAAGGCCCTGCATTACATGAACTTAGTGTAAAAATAATAGAGGATTAGATTTATTCTAATCCTCTATTTCTATACCTTCTATTATTTCATAATTTCTTTTTATTACTTTTCTTCCTCGCCAAGCAAAAGCTCTATCTCCATATTTTCTTTTAAATCCCTTATTGCTCATATCTTTAATTTCATCATAGTCTAATTTATGAATCAAATCTTGTTTAAACTCTTTTATATTAGTTTCTTTTATACCATCATTATGAGGACAAACTAGTTGACAAATATCACATCCAAATAAAATATTATCCTTTTTTATTATATCTTTATCTATTTCATCTATATCTCTCTTTTTTTGAGTAATAAATGACCTACACCTTAAAGGGTTAATGTCAAAATTACCAAGTATAATATTTCCAGGACATTCATATTTGCATTTCATACATTGAAAACAAGTCTTATCTAAAGGTTTGTCATGTTCAAAAGGAAAATTATTAATAATATACCCAATAAAAAAATATGTTCCATAGTCATCATTTATTAAATGAGCATTTATACCAAAAAAACCAAGTCCTGCTCTATAACCTAAATATCTATCTACTAAAGGTCCTGTATCTACATGTGCTTGATATTCAAAGTTATCTATTTTCTCATTTAATAATTCTCCTATTTTTTCTAATTTTTCTTTTACTATTAAATGATAATCTTTTGAATAAGTATAATTTGATAAATTAGATCTTTTGCTTTCTTTTGTAATATATGGAAACAGACAAACTATAATAGATTTTGCATTTTTCATAGTAAGTGTAGGATCTACTCTCAGCTCTATATTAGAACCCTCTAATCCTGTAAGCTGTCCTTCCTCTTCTCTACGAATTAATATCTCTTTTAACTCTTTATATGGACCAATATCTGCTATACCTACTTTTTCTATTTCTATTGATTTTGCATATTCTATTAATTTATCCTTCATATAATCAGCCCTCTTATTTTAGATCAAATATTTCTTCTAATTTTTTTGCTAATCCTTCTTCAGTATTTGGTCCTATAATTTCATGATTTGGTAATTCTTTTATTAATTTATCATGTGCATTTCCCATTATATAGCCTTTACCAACAGTTTGAAGCATTTCTAGATCATTTAATCCATCTCCAAAGGCTATTGTTTCTTCAAGGGATATATTATGTCTTTTTAATACTTCTTTTATAGCATACCCCTTTGATACACCTTTTGGCATTACTTCAAGGCATGTATCCAGTGAAAATGTTATATTTAATTTTCCAGGATATAATTTTTCTATTTTTTCTTTTAAATCCACTAATTTTTCATGTTCTAAACTTAAAAAGAATACTTTAGGTGACTTTATGTTTTCTAATGTTTTTAAATCAGTTATTTGATATAAAAAAGGGGAGTCTTTTACAAAGTCATCTAAATAATCATTTTCTTTTTCAATATACCATTCATTTTCCATATATATATTTTTATGAATACCTTCTTCAATGTCTAAGTTTATTAATCCTCTTACTATTTCTTCATCAATATCATGTCCGATTAATTTATTTTTTTCCTTATCATGTATTCTGCATCCATTTGATGTTATAAATATTGAATCTAAGTTTAAACCATTTCTTACAAAATCAATATCTTCATGATGACGTCCTGTTGCAATAAAAAATTTTACACCTTTATTTATTACTTTTTCTATAACTTGTTTAGTATATTCACTTACTTCATGCTCACTATTTAAAAGTGTACCATCTAAATCAGATATTATAGCCTTATATTTCATTTTTATCTCTCCTCTTTACATGTCTTGTATACTCTAACACAAGACTGTATTTTGCTTGTTTTATACACAGACTACATATAATTATATGTAGTCTGTGATTTAATTAATTTTAGTTACCAATAGTAATGCTTTAAAAAATAAATAATTAATATCCTAACTGCTTTCCTACAATAATTACTTTTATTCTATCTTTGATAAACTGCCCTCTAATTATTGTAAAATCATTACATATTCTATTGGGACTTTTACAGTCTACACAATAGCCTAAGGTAGTACATGGAGTGTTTTTCTCCAATCTTTTTGCGTCAATTGGAGCAGAGTAATTCCTAACTCTTTTTTCTGCTTCTTCTGTATTCTTAACAATCTTATTTATACCGGTTACTAAAATAACCTGTTTAGGTCCATAAATCATTGGTGCAACTCTACTTCCATTACCATCAATATTGTAAAGTTCTCCATCTTCGGTCAAGGCATTTGTACTACACATAAAAGTATCAGCAGAAAAATTTTTTATATAGATTTGCTTTTTTTCTTCACTTGTAATATCTTCTCTATACTTATCTAAAAAAGTGTAATTCCCCTTACGAAGAAAATCTATAGAACCTGTTTCAAAGAGTGTCATTGAGTCTCCTACACCAACTACAGAATTTTCACCTATAAGTTCCTTTAAAAGTCCTTCTAATTCAACATCATCCTTGACGAAAAAACCTGCCATATTACGTTTTCTTAAATTATTTATAGTTCTTTTAATTTGTTCTTCTAAATACCATAAAACATTATTATCCATCTAAATCTATATCCTTTCCATAAATATAGTTCAACTATTACTTTTATAATAATATCATATTTCATAATATCTAACATTTAGGAACTACTATATAATTAACTACACTATATTCCTGTTATTTCTTATTTTTCTTCCTTAAATCTTTAAAAAAGTTTTTCATTATATTAGAACATTCTTGTTCCATTATACCAGTAATCATTTCTACTCTATGATTTAACTTATCATTTTGGACTATATTCAATACGGACCCACATGCACCTGCTTTTTTATCCATTGATCCTATTATTAATTTATCGATTCTAGAGTTTACAATAGCTCCAGCACACATAGCACAGGGCTCTATTGTAACATACATAGTACATCCTGTAAGTCTCCATCCCCCAAGTGTTTCAGATGCATCTTGTAATGCAATTATTTCTGCATGAGCTGTAGGATCATTTAATTCTTCTCTCATATTATATGCACTTGCTATTATTTTACCATCTTTTACTATAACACACCCTATAGGTACTTCTTCTTTCTGGTATGCTATTTCTGCTTGTTTTAATGCTTTATTCATAAAATAATTGTTCAATTTTATTCTCCTAATTATAATAAGAGTCCTTTGATAATACAAAGAACTCTTTCATTTAAATTTATTTACTTTATGGTGCTCCCGAGAGGAATCGAACCCCTGGCCCACGCCTTAGGAGGGCGTTGCTCTATCCTACTGAGCTACGGGAGCAATATTATAAATCCTTATCTATTATATATTAATTTACTTATATTGTCAATGATAATTACTGCCATTACAACCATCCAAATAAGGTTCTATATATCCTAATAAAAATATTAGCTTTTTTTAAATCTCTATTTGTAAATAAATCTAATTTATATTTTAATTTTTTATTTTGATAAACCTCTAATACTCCTGCTTTTTTATCCTTTTTCAAAGGAAGTTTTAAATTTTCATCTATTAGTACTTTGGTGCTTATTTTATCGCCATTTTTAACTACTAAATAATCATCACCTTTTGGTACTAATTTCACTTCTTGATTTTTAGCTTTTTTTAAATTTATATTTATACCTTTATCTTTTGTTATTATTTCTTTAGTACCAAAATTTTCAATTCCATATTCAAGTAATTTTTGACTTTTTTCTTTTCTTTCCTTTCTAGTTTCTGCCCCCATTACTATAGCAATAAGTCTCATTTCCTTATCCTTATTCTTATCTTTAGGTAGTTTTATACTTGATACTAAACATAATCCTGCAGCATTTGTATTACCTGTTTTTATTCCATCTACTAATGGTATATCTTTAAGAAGTGGATTAGTATTTTCTTCAAACTTTCTAGGATTAATTTCTATATACATTTTATCTGTTATTTCTAAAATTTCTGGGTACTCATGTAATATATATTGAGTTAATACATTTATTTCTCTTATTGTCATAGTATTTTCTCTTTTATCTTCTTCAGGTAATCCATTAGGATTGTAAAAAACTGTATTTTCAAGACCTAATTCTTTTGCTTTTTGATTCATCATTTTTACAAACTCAGCTTCACTACCTGCAACATGTTCTGCAATTGCAACACATGAATCATTAGCTGAAGCTATAAGAATAGATTCTATAAGGGTTTCAAGTGGTAACATATCACCTTCTTTAAGATAAAAAGTTGATCCATACTCTTTTGGTGGATTTTCGCCTATTTTTACGATATCACTTAAATGAACTTTTCCTTCTTTTAATGCATCTTTTGTAACAACATAAGTCATAAGTTTTGTAATACTTGCTATTGGTAATTTATCATCAATATTCTTTTCATAAAGTAGTTCTCCTGTTTCATAATCAACAAGCATAGCTCCTTTTAGTCCTTCACTTAATTCATCTGCATATGTAAATTGACTAAAGCATATTATCATTAAAAGACATATTGTAATTATCTTTTTCATTTTTTCCCCCTTTTGAATATTACTTGTTTAAATACTCTTTTGAATTCTTAAACTCACTATTTATTTTATCTTCAACTATTCTTAAAAAATCTTCTGTAGTAGCATTTTTAAATTTAAATTCTTCATAATATGTTTTTAGTATATCATATAGTTCTTCTTTACCAAATTGTTTATTTATATCATGTATCATCATTGCTCCACGTGAATATACTAAAGGTCCATAATCATTCCATCCTACAAATTCATTTAATGATTTTAATATATTTTTATCTTTTATTAACTCTTTTGACATTTCATAATTATTTTCAATTCCATTTTTATAGTATTCATTAGCAGTATCCTCTCCATATTCTTCATAAGCATATATATATTCAGAATAAGTTGCAAGTGATTCATCTAGCCAAGCTTCATCTATTTCATCATTACCAACTATACCATACCACCATTGATGTGCTATCTCATGAACTATTACAAGCTCTAAACTTCCTATTTTTTTCTCATTATAATAATTATCTCCTATATATACTATGCCCGGATATTCCATCCCGCTAGGAAAACTGGTTTGAACTACAGATAACTTTCCATATGGATATTTTCCAAATATATTATTAAAGTATTTTAAAGAACTTTTAGAAAAGTCTATTGCTCTTTGTTTTACAACTTCACTTACACCATCAAGAAAATAAAGATTAATTGCAGTATTATCATAATTTTTAGTTATTTTTTCAAAATGATTACTAGCTACCCATGCAAAGTCTCTCATTAGTTTTGCTTCTATATCCCATATTTTTTTGTCACCTTTTATTTTCTCTTCTATTATATTTCCACTTGTTGCAAGAACTATATCTCTTGGTGCTTTTATTTTTACATTATAATTGCTTACATCACTATAAAAAGGATCTCCTACACTATAATAGGGGTCTAAGTTCCAACCATCTTCATCATATACTGCTGCAATTGGATACCAATTACCAAAATTAAATGTTTTATCTCCATATCCAAATCTATCTTGTGCTGGTGGTAATTTAACAGTATATTTCATAGAAATATCTATAGATTTGCCTTTATTTAACTTTTTATTTAAATCTAATTTGAGTATTGTATCTCCTTTTCCTATAAGTTTATAATTAATTTTATTTCCATTTACTTTTACTTCCTCTATATCTATATATCCTTTTTCAAATCCATTTGGATATGCAGTTTCAAAACTATCAAATAAAAATGGAGCTGTTTCTCTTTTTTTAAATGCATTTGGATATACATGAAAATATACATTTTTCAAATCTACATTTTCTTTATTTATATAAGTTGTTTTTTGCTCTGCATGATATTTTTTATCTTCAGGAAAAAATTCCACCTCAATATTGTATTTATCTATTTTATTTATATCTAAGTTATTATAATCATCTGTAATTAATGTATTAAAATCTTTTTCTTTATCTCCTCTTACCATATTTTCAATAGGTTTTTTTGAACAAGCTGTAAATCCTATTGTTATGATAGTAATAATTAATAAAATTAATGATTTTTTTATAATTTTCAAATTATCACCCCTGATATATTTTATAATTAGTATAAATAAGAGAGCTTTACGCTCTCTTAAATACTATGCTTTTTCTATTTTTTCTATTCCACCCATATAGTTTCTTAAAACTTCTGGTATTTCAACAGTTCCATCACTATTTTGATAATTTTCCAGTATAGCTGCTGTAGTTCTACCTAGTGCAAGACCTGAACCATTTAATGTATGAACATATTCTAACTTATTAGTATCTTCATTTCTATATCTTATATTTGCTCTTCTAGCTTGAAAATCTTCAAAATTACTACAAGAAGATATTTCAACATATCTATTATAACTTGGCATCCAAACTTCTAAGTCATATGTTTTTGCTGAAGAAAAACCTAAATCTCCTGTACAAAGCTCTACTACTCTATATGGTAACTTTAAAGCTTTAAGTATTTTCTCAGCATCATTTGTTAATTTTTCTAATTCATCATAAGAATCTTCAGGTTTTGAAAACTTAACTAATTCTACTTTATTAAATTGATGATTTCTTATAAGCCCTCTTGTATCTCTACCTGCTGAACCTGCTTCTTGTCTAAAGCATGGAGTATATGCTGTATATTTTATAGTTAAATCATCTTGGCTTAATATATCATCTCTATGAATATTTGTAACTGGAACCTCTGCTGTAGGTACTAAAAATAAATCTTTTGAAGGTATATTAAAAGCATCTTCTTCAAATTTAGGAAGTTGACCTGTACCTGTCATACTATCTCTATTTACTAAAAATGGAGGAATTATTTCAGTATAACCCCCTTCTCTTGTATGAGTATTTAGCATGAAATTCATTAATGCTCTTTCAAGTGATGCTCCCATACCTTTATATAGTGAGAAGCGTGCGCCAGTTATTTTAGATGCAGTTTCAAAGTTTAATATGTCTAAGTCAGTTCCTATATCCCAATGAGCTTTAGGCTGAAAGTCAAAACTTTTAGGTTCAAATACTTTTCTTATTTCTTTATTGTCATTATCGCTATCTCCTATTATCACTTTATCATTAGGTACATTAGGTAGCATTAATAACTTAGAGTTTAATTCATCTTCTATTTCTTTTAATTCTTTATCCATATCCTTAATTTTAGAAGATAAGTTTTTCATTTCATTTAAAACTTCTGATATATCTTTACCTTCTTTTTTAAATTGAGGTATCTTTTTAGATACATTATTTTGTTCTGCTTTCATATTTTCTACATCTTGTAATATTTCTCTTCTTTTTAGGTCTAGATTATATACTATGTCTACATCAAATTCACCTTTTCTTTTAGAAAGTGCTCTTTTTACACCTTCTTTATCATTTCTAATCATTTTTACATCAAGCATTTTTTCATCTCCTTTTTTATTAAACGATAAAAAACCTCTCGTCTCTATCTATATAGATAGGGACGAGAGGTTAAAATTCCCGCGTTGCCACCCTAGTTGACTTTACAGTCCACTTAGTACACTTTAACCAGTGCAAGGTTTATCTTTTAGATAAAATGCTAAGAGGTGGATTCAATAATATATATCATCGATTTTCACCAACCATCGACTCTCTTTAAGATATAAGATTATTTACTATGTCTCTTAATTGCATATAACTTTATTATTTTAAAATATAACACATTTTTAATATTTATTCAAGCCTTTTAAATTCTTTTAATATATTATATCTATATTATAGATAATTATACTAATTAATTTTTATTCTACATCTTCTGATGGTGATTCTTCTTTTGGTTCATCTGAACCTAAGTTTTGATTTAGTTTGTTTAACACAGATTCTAATTCCTCTATATATTCACCATATTTTGCCCAATCACCATTTTGAGATGCTTTTTTAGCTTTATTAAATAATTTATTAGCTTCTTTTACTATATTATCCAAGCCTTCAACAGGTTTTTCTTGGTCAGTTTGCTCTTCATCGTCTGGATCTGTTCCTTCTCCATCTTCACTTTCTTCTTTATTTATATCTCCAAATATTTTTGATAAAGCAGTATCAAGATCTCTTTCCATGACTATTTGATCTTTATATGCTACAATTACTCTTTTCATTTCAGGTATATTATTTTCATTTGCTGCTTGAATATATACTGGCTCTACATATAATAAAGAATTTTCAATAGGTATAGTCATTATATTGCCTCGAAGTACATTGGAACCTTCTTGTGACCAAAGAGTCAGCTGAGGTGATATATCTGAATCTTGGTTTATTTTTGATTCTACTAACATTGGTCCATTGACTGTTATACCTTTTGGAAATCTGTATAAATAAAGCTTTCCATAATCTTCTCCATCATTTCTAGCTACAAACAAACTAGTCATATTTGGCTTTGTAGCAGGAGTATATGGGACAGTAAGTAAAAATTCTACATCTTCTTCTTCAGGCAATTTAAACATTTTATAATTAGGTTTAATTGGTTGTTCTTCTCCCATATATATCTCTTCACCTGTATTCCATACATCCTCTGAATTATAAAATACTACTGGGTTTTCCATATGATAAGTTTCATATATCCTTGATTGTATAGAAAATAAATTTTCAGGATATCTTATATGACTAAATATTCCTTTTGGCATTTCATCAGATGACTTAAATAAACCTGGGAATATTTTTTCATATGTTTTTATCATAGGGTCCTTTTCGTCAAAAACATAAAAATCAGTATCACCATTATAAGCATCTACTACTACTTTAACTGAATTTCTTATATAATTTGTTGCACTTTCTTCACTAAATGGTTGTGAATAAGGAAAGTTTGAAGTTGAAGTATATGCATCTATCATCCAATATAATTTACCATCTTCTTGATTTACAACAATATATGGATCATCATCATACTCTAAAAATGGTGCTATTTTTTCTACTCTTTCTTTTATATTTCTATTTATTATAATCTTACTATCATTATTTATATTACTTGATATTAGCAATTTTAAATTTGCTTCTTTTATTGCATAAAGAACTCTATTAATTCCACCTAAACTTATTCCCGCTGTTCCTTCATAAAAGACTTCTTCATTATCAGAACCTTTAGGATAGTCAAATTCAGGTTCATCTGAATTTATTACTGCATAATTATCAGTCATTTCTCCAAAATATATCTCTGGTCTTTCTATTTTTAAATCTGTACTTGTAACAGGTGGTATACTATTAACAAGTAAATTTGGTTGACCATTTGGAGCTACTGAATTTACTGGGGATAATACAAAACCATATCCATGTGTATATTTTAAATGTTGATTTATCCAAGTTTTAGTTTTTAACTTAGAAACATCCATCTCTCTAGCAGATAAAAATACTTGAGTATATTTTCCATCTATCATATATCTATCAGTATCTACCCCATTAAATTTATAATAATATCTTATACCTTGTAATTCATTATATACTTGATTCAATGGTTGATAATCATTTATACGAATATTTTCTATAGTTTCTTTATTGTTTATTATATCTTCTTTAGTTAAATTTTGTTCTACTGGAAATTCTTTTTGAGTAACATTTTTCAACCCATATGCTTCTTGAGTCATGTCTATATTGTATCCAATATATTCACTTTCTTTTGAAATTTCATCAGGTTCTACTATAAATTGTTGAACTAATCCTCCTGCAACAGTTCCAAGTATACCTATGGTTATCAATAAAACTGGCCCTGATAAAGCAGTTTTTAGTTTTCTTTTATATGCCCCATAAAGAATAGTAAAAGCAGATATTAATGATAATACTGCCATTATTCTATATTGCCAAAGTGTAATATTTATGTCTGTAAAACTTGCTCCATATGCTACTCCTCTTGGTGAGTATAATAAATCAAATGTATTTAAATAATAGTTTACACCTATTATCACAAATCCTACAAATCCAAATACACCTACTTTTAAAAGTGCTTTTTTAAAAATATCTTTCTTTAATATATCTTTAATAGTTTGTTTATTTTTAAATTTATTCATATCTAATACATTTTCTGGTCTTTTTATATTAGGCTTTCTTATAGAAATTAGTAATAAATAAAAGACTACTGTAGATACAGCTAGAACAAATAATAAAAATAAAACTAATGATATTATCTCTTTAAATAATGGTATATTAAAAACATAAAGACCAACATCATTATTAAATATAGGATCTTTTAATCCAAATTTAGATGAGTTTATAAATTGTAATATGTTAAGCCAAAGCCCTCCTGCAAATGTTGTAGATACAAGAAGAGAAACAAGTGCAGAGCCTATACCTAATGCAATATTTAAATTTCTTTCTCCACCTTTTGGAGGAGTGATTTTCGCCTCTTTATAATAATTTCTTTTGGAAGATATAAAATAAAAATATATCGAAAAGAATAATATTAGAAATAAAGGCACTCCTATCGAAATTTGTGTAGTCAATTTCTTTAAAAATGTATCAGTATATCCAAGTTCATTGAACCATTGATAGTCTGTTACAAAAGCTACAATGCTAGTTAAAGAACTAAATAATACTAGTAAAATAGCTACAACTATAAATAAAATAAATTTTGTTTTGTTTTTCAATTCTTAACCCCCTTCCTTATTATTATACTACCCAATTATATATTATTCAATTTTTTAACTTTCAATTCTCATATCATTAATTTTTATTAATCCTTTCTTTCTCATCCAACTAGATATTATTAACGTGATTATTGATGGTAATATAAAGTGTAAGACTAATATACCTATCATTCCACTCATTCCCATTGTTTCTAATGTTGCAAATTGTCCTACTAAACCACTTGTACCCATACCTGCACCTAATTTATTATTTTGCATTTCAAATACTACAGTAGATATAGGACCAAGTATTGCTGAAGCTATTATAGGAGGAATCCAAATTCGTGGATTTTTAATTATATTTGGTATTTGAAGCATACTTGTACCAAATCCTTGAGCAATAAAGCCTCCTATACCATTCTCTTTAAAACTTATAACAGCAAATCCAATCATTTGTACACTACAACCTACTGTTGCAGCACCTGCTGCAAGTCCTGAAAGACCTAAAGATATTGCAATAGCAGCACTACTAATAGGTAAGGTTAACATTATACCCATAAGAACAGAAACAAGTATTCCCATAGATATAGGATCTTGCTCTGTAGCTATATTTATAATTGTACCAATTCCTGTCATAAATTTTGATATGACAGGTGCTACATATATACCTGCTATACCTCCTGAAATAATAGTTAAAGCAGGAATTAATACAATATCTACTTTAGTTTTACCACTTACTAATTTAGAAATTTCAGCACCTATATATGAAGCTACAAGTGCACCAACAGGCTCCCCTATTATTATTAATGTAGTTCCATCTACAACTTTAAATGTTCCTGCACCTATGGCACCTGTTATAATAGATGCAAATATGCCTAAAGGTGGTGCTCCTATGGAACTTGCTACTGCTGCACCTATGGCAGGGCCCATCATAAATTGAGCAATACTTCCCATATTTATTAATATTTCTAATTCTAATAAAGTACCTATCTGTTTCAATATAAGCCCTATTATTAAAGATGAAAATAAGCCTAGAGCCATTCCATTTAATATTTTTATAATATAATTTTTCATAATAACCCCCATTAAAATGTATTTACTGCTGTCTTGTCACTACATTTAAAAATATATCACTTTATAATCATTCTAGCAAGAAATTTTTTTCTTTTAATTTTTCTTTTATTTGAGAAAATACATCTTCATTTGGAACCCTTATTGTATGAATATGTACTCCTTCTGTAAGGGTTGCTAAAGTACTTGCATTATTTTCTTTCATATTTTTTATAAAATCTTTTACATCTTTTCTTGAAGAAATCATAAGTTGCCCTTTAATCTCTCCATAAACTGGATGCTCTACTATAACATCTAATACTTTTGCTCCTAAATCTACAATTATATTTAATTCTTCTTCAATATTTTCATCATCTTTATGAACTGATACAATAGTTTTTTCTAAAAAATTATTTTCATATTTTATGATCATATATCCATTAGGTGTTGCCATTATTTTTTTACCTTTAGCTCTAAGTATTGCTATATCTTGAACTATTACTTGTCTACTTACATTAAATTTTTCTGCTATAATAGCACCTTTTATAGGGTTATTTTCTTTTATTAATAATTCTAATATTTTTTTTCTTCTATTATTTGAATCCAATATATTCACCTCAAATTCATTATAACATACATATAAAGCTAAGGATAAATTTATCCTTAGCTTTATAAATTAATTAACTAAATATTTTTTCATATTTTCTGGTACATCTTGTTTTTCACATTCTACAGATATAATAAATTCTGTTTCATTATATTTATCTATTACTTTTAAATATTCTATAAATTTTTCTAAAAGGTAAAAGTCAAGTTCAATCATTTTATAAAGCCCATCAATATAAACCTTCTGTACATCATAATCACTAGCTACAATACCACATAAAAGGCCATAGAAGGTATCAATTTTATCTATATTGAACTCCATGGCATTAATATATCTTATTTTATAATTTAACTCTAAAGAATGCTTATTTGTTGCCTCAATAAATACAACTCCACCTGTAACATTTTCAGCACTATCATTTGCCATATTAATTAATTGTTTAGTTTTTCCAGAACCTTTTCTTCCACAAATAAACTTAACCATTTAAATTAACCCTCCTAATTAAATTTTAAAAAATTTAAATTAAAATGTTCTTTAAATATCCTTACCCTTTTTTTGTTCTTTAAAATCTAGATCTAAGTTCTTAATTTTATTAATTATATCATTACTCTCATTAAAATAGAATACTTTTTCAGAATTAGTATTTATATATATATATTCTTTATTATTATCTTTTAAGTCATTTAAAGAAATATAGTGCATATTTCCATCTTGTTCTGCAATTAATTCATTTTCTTCATTTAACATATCTAGTAATAAATCTAACATTTCCTTTTCCAAAAAATCATCTCCTAATGAATATTATTTATTTCAGTAGAATATATAATATATTGTTTTTGCTATCTCTTCCATAAAAATATTATTTATCCTGTTGTTTCAACTTGTATTTGTAAAAATAAAGACATAAAACTTTAATCTGTATATAACTTATATTTATGATATACTATTAAATATTGAGGGAGGTAAAAACTTTGAATCCAAATAAGAAAAAAACATATACTATAATAGCTCTTATAGTAGTTAGTGTAATGATACTTTCACCTATATTATATATGATAACTACAGCATTTTCTACATCAAATACCCCTGTGACTCAAGACGTAAATCCTGATATAAAAGATGAAGTAACTAATGAGACTGCTTTAAAAATAATTGATATGCATGAAAATTTAGATCAATATAAAGATAAAGAAGTTTCAATGGAATTACAATTTTTTTTAACAGAAGAAGAAGATAAATTTTCTTTAGGGGTAATAGATTCTTTCAATGGAGAAGAAATGCTATTTAATATATTAGCTGAAACAGAAGATAATAAAATTCCTGAAGGTTTTCAAAATTACGATAAAGTGAAAGTTAATGGTACTATAAAAGAATTAAAAGAAACTCATGAAGATCATAACCATAATGTTCCTTTAATGATGGTAAAAAATATAGAAAAAATAGAACAAGAAAAAAAGGATAATTAATTATCCTTTTTTTCTTGTTCTTCTATAATATCATCTATTAAATCATTTTCTAATATTAATTGACTTTCCTTAAACTCACTTATAGCTCTTTCATAACCTTCTCTACATTCTTCTATATCTATAGGTTCTTTTGTTTTTCTATCCCAAGCCATACTATTTTCAAATATCCCATCTTTAGACATCTTAAAAACTTTCTCATCATCTATAAATGATCCTAAAGGCACATAATATTGATTTAATACAAATCCTTTTTTAGAATTAAACAAATCTCTACCAAATCTTTTTCCTTTATTATCTTCTATTCCTGTAAGATTCAATATTGTAGGCATTAAATCTAATTCTCCACCTACTATTTCATTTGTTTCTTTTATACCACTGCCTGGCAAGTTAACTATAAGTGGAATATTCATATATTCATCAAAGCGATATTCATAGCCTAAAAATTCACTCATTATTTTTCCATTTTCAGCTCGAGTAGGATAAAGTCCTGCATGATCACCATATAAAACTATAATGGAATCTTCATATAATCCTTCTTTTTTAAGCTTTTCTATGAAATTTCCAAATGCTTTATCAGCATAATTTATACTTTGTATATAGTTTCCAAATATAGTGTTTTCATGTTCTTTTTTTAATTCTACTTCTATCAATTCTTCTGGCATATCATATGGATGATGGCTAGTTATAGAAATTACTGTTGAATAAAATGGTTTTTTTGCTTCTTTTAGATGATCTACCGTTTGATCAAAAAAATCCATATCATTTAAACCTAAATTTATAAGATCTTCTTTTTCATCATATTCAAAATCTTCTAAAGATATAAAGTTATCTATTCCTAGATTAGGATACATCTCATCTCTATTCCAAAACTCTTTATCATTACCATGAAAAGAATACGTAGAGTATCCCTCTTTTTTTAATATCTTTTGAAGTGAATAATAATAGTTTTCTTTATAATGATTAAATATAGATAAATCATTTGTTGGATATAATGAATTACTCATAACAAACTCAGCATCTGAGGTATTTCCTGGTCCTACTTGCTGATAAAAGTTATTAAAATACATACTATCTTTAGATATTAATTTATTTAAATTTGGAGTTATTTCCTTACCATTGTATTCTCTATTTATAAGAAAGTTTTGAAGAGATTCAAATTGTACTACAATAATATTTTTTCCTTTTGCTATTCCATGATATTTTTTATTTGTTTTTTTATCATTTTTATCATTAGATATGTTTTTAACTTTATTTTTTAAATCTTCATCTGCTAATGTTTCTTTCTCCTTATTGGTTAACTGAGTATATGCATCATATATATGATATGTAAATATACCGTAATTATTATATGCATAAGTTGTATTTCCTTTTATAAATAAAATAGGTGATAAAAACATTATTAATAGTATTGAAACTACAGATATTGTTATGTTCTTTCTACTAATTTTTAATCTATTATATTTTATATTTCTGTTTTTTAAATAAATTCCCAACGGAATTATATCTATTATCATAAAAAAATATATTGGTCTCAATACAAAAAATATACTTTTCCATACTGTAGGAACATTTCCTACAAATAATAACATAGTGATAGAAGGTAAAAATCCATAATATTGATAATATACTAAATCCGCAAATAATATTATTCCAACAACAGCATGTACAATAAAAGCTATTAACTTTATATTTTTAGACTTAGCAATAAACAATAATAAATATATAAATGCTATAGTTGGAATGGTAGTAATAAATGCAATAATTATATTTTTTTCAATTGTAAATATGTATAAAAGTAATACTTTCAGTAATGACAAAATAAACATAAAGAGTATAATTTTGTTCATTTTTATAGGTTTTAATTTAGATGTATTTATGTTAAACATGACTATCTCCTTAATTTTTGATAAATTAAAAACATTACATCTTTTATTATACCCTATTTTTTTCTATTTCTACATTAAATTCTCTTTACAATTACAATATTAAAAATGAGCATAAAAAAACCAGCAACGTCCTACTCTCCCAAGGCGTTACCACCTAAGTACCATCAGCGCTGAAGGGCTTAACTTCTGTGTTCGAGATGGGAACAGGTGTGACCCCTTCGCTATCGTCACTGGATTTATACTTAAATTTTAATTTAAGTCATGTTATTAATTTAGGATTGTACCCTAAAAATTACACAGAAAATATTTACAATTTTATTGGTCAAGTCCTCGACCTATTAGTATCCCTAAGCTAAAAGTATTGCTACTCTTACACCTGAGACCTATCAACCAGATAGTCTAATCTGGGGTCTTACTCACTAATGTGATGGGAAATCTAATCTTAAGGGATGCTTCGCGCTTAGATGCCTTCAGCGCTTATCATTTCCATACTTAGCTACTCAGCTATGCTCTTGGCAGAACAACTGATGCACCAGCGGTATGTCCATCCCGGTCCTCTCGTACTAGGGACAGCTCCTTTCAAATTTCCTGCGCCCACGGCGGATAGGGACCGAACTGTCTCACGACGTTCTGAACCCAGCTCGCGTGCCTCTTTAATGGGCGAACAGCCCAACCCTTGGGACCTACTACAGCCCCAGGATGAGACGAGCCGACATCGAGGTGCCAAACCTCCCCGTCGATGTGGACTCTTGGGGGAGATAAGCCTGTTATCCCCGGGGTAGCTTTTATCCGTTGAGCGATGGCCCTTCCACTCGGAACCACCGGATCACTAAGTCCAACTTTCGTTCCTGCTCGAGATGTATCTCTCGCAGTCAAGCTCCCTTATGCCTTTACACTCTTCGCACGATTTCCGACCGTGCTGAGGGAACCTTTGAGCGCCTCCGTT
>NZ_LR130785.1:181035-213978 GCF_900626135.1 Senegalia massiliensis | reverse complement strand
CCAATTTGTTGTCGCTGTTTGCTGGCGACTCTTAATACTATATCAGGTTTTAAGTAACTTGTCAAGAACTTTTTTTACTTTCTTTCAAATTCTTTTTTCTCTTTAGAAAGACAAGCTTTCCTGACGACTCTTAGTACTATATCAAAGATATATATACTTGTCAAGAATAATTTTAAAAAAGGGGAATTAACCCCAAATTTATTCTGCATAAATCTTATTTAATTCTTTTCTAAACTTTTGTATTATTTTCTTTTCTAATCTAGATATAGTCATTTGACTCATACCAATTTCTTCTGCTATTGCTATTTGAGTTTTCCTATTAAAATATCTATCTTTTATTATTTTCTTTTCTATATCATTCAATTTCTCAATAGTATCTAATAGAAAGTCCCTGTTTTCTATTTTAAGTAAATGATGATCTTCTTCTCCTATTAACGCTGCTAAGCTTACATCTTTATCTTCTCTATCTGAATCAAGAGAAGCATCTAATGAATGAGGTGTATAAACTTTACTTGCCTCCATAGCTTCTAATACTTCTTCTTCTGTAGCATTTAAATACTCAGCTATATCACCAACAGTAGGAGTTTTTTGTAATTGTTGGCTTAATAATAATTTTGCATTATTTATTTTCTTTGATAGCTCTTGTATCCTTCTCGGAACTCTTATAGACCAACCTTTATCTCTAAAATATTTTTTTATTTCACCTATTATTGTAGGAGTTGCAAAACTAGAAAATTCATATCCTTTTTCCAAATCATATCTGTCTATAGCATAAATCAAACCTAAACATGCTACCTGATAAATATCATCAAAATCTATACCTCTATTAGCATATTTTTTTGATAATATTTCTGCTATATAAAGGTGTCTATTTATAAGATCATCTCTGACTTCCTTATCATTAGTTTCAGCATATATTTTAAATAGTTTCTTAACATCTACTTTTTCATCATCTGCATTATATGATTTTGTGGCAGAGTTTTTATTTGCCATATTAATCTACCCCTAACATTTTCATCATACGAATAATTGTACCTTTGCCTTCTGTGGTTTTTATTTTAACATCATCCATTAGTGTTCTTATTATAAATAAACCTAGTCCACCTTCTGATAATTCTTCTATATTAGGCTCTTTTATACACACGTTGGCATTTTCTTTTCCTGTATCTTTTATTTGTATCTCAATTTTATCTTTGTGAGCAAAAAATTCTATATCATATGTGTCATTTATATTTTTACATCCATGTCTTATTGCATTTGTACAAGCTTCACCTATAGCTACTTTTATATCATCAATTTCATCAATATTAAACCCTATACGATTTGCAATTGAAGAAGCTGTAAGTCTTATAAGGCTTACATATTCAGCTTTGTTAGGCATACTTAATTTTATATGATCTACATTTTCTTTTCCATTATCTATTGCATCAAACTTTAAATCTTCCACTTTTACACCCCCTTAACTACAAAGACTTTGTTTAATCCTGTAATTTCAAATAGTTTAACTATGTTAGGGCGTAGATTTATTATCATTATATTTTTTTCAGTTTTTTTCAGTTTTTTTAATCCACTTATTAAAACACCTAGTCCTGTAGAATCTATATATTCTAACTTTTCTCCATCTATTATTATATCACTTTCTTTAGATTCTATAACATTTAATAATATTTCTTTGAATTTAGGAGCTGTATATATATCTATTTCTCCTTGTGGTTTTAATACCCATGATTCTTTCTCTTCGTTATATGATTTGTCTACATTTAATGCCATTATAAATCCTCCTCCAAATTTATTTACCCTTAGTCCCATTATAAAAAGGATAAAGCAAAATTTCAACTCGCTTTATCCTTTATACCCTATAATTTTAAAAATAAACTTTATTTATCTTCTATTTCTTCATTCATTACTTTTGCTATGGACACAACTCTATCATCTTTATCAACTTTCATGATTTTAACACCTTGTGTAGTTCTTCCCATTTGAGATATACCAGCTATTTTGAGTCTTATTATTATACCTAAATAACTAATTATCATTATTTCATCTTCTTTGTTTACAACTCTAGCTCCTACTACATCTCCAGTGTGAGGTTTTATATTATAAGTCTTTATTCCTTTCCCACCTCTAGTTTGAGTTCTATACTCATTTAAATCTGTTCTTTTTCCAAAACCTTTTTCACTTATTACAAGTAAATCAGTTCCTTCTTCTACAAGATTCATAGATATTACTTTATCTTCTCTATTTAATGAAATGGCTTTAACTCCCATAGCTGCTCTACCCATATCTCTTACATCTTTTTCATTAAATCTTATAGACATACCAAAGATTGTAGTAACTATTATATCACTTTCACCATTAGTCTTTTTAACAGATATAAGTTCATCATCTTCTTTCAGATTTATAGCAATAAGACCACTTTTTCTTATAGATTCAAATTGATTTACATTAGTCTTTTTAACTAAACCATTTTGAGTTGCAAATATAAGATAATTATCTTCCTTAAATTCTTTTATTGGTATTATTGATTTTATTGTTTCGCCAGCTTCTAATTGAAGAAGATTAACTACTGCTGTTCCTTTAGCCTGTCTTTTAGCTTCAGGAATTTCAAAGGCTCTTAGTGTATAAACTTTTCCTTTACTTGTAAAGAACAATAAATTATCATGAGTCGATGTTATTAGTATGTCTTCTACAAAATCTTCATCTCTTGTAGTAAGACCTGTAACTCCTCTTCCACCTCTATGTTGCAATTTATATGTGTCTTCTGGTAATCTTTTAATATAACCAAAATGTGTAAGTGTTATTACGATATTTTCTTCATCTATCATATCTGCTATATTAATTTCATCTACAGAATTTTTGATTTCTGTTCTTCTATCATCACCATATTTGTCTCTTATTTCTAATATTTCATCTTTTACAATTTTGTATATTAGTCTTTCATTTGCAAGTATTTCTTTTAGTCTATTTATTTCTTTTATTAAATCATTGTACTCTTCTTCTATTTTATCTCTTTCAAGTCCTGTTAATTTTTGAAGTCTCATATCTAATATAGCTTGTGCTTGAATTTCAGTAAGACCAAATTTAGATATTAATCCTTCTTTTGCTTCAGGTGCATTTTTACTTCCTCTGATTAATTTTATTACTTCATCAATATTATCTAATGCTATTTTTAAACCTTCTAAAATATGAGCTCTTGCTTCTGCTTTATCTAATTCATATTTAGTTCTTCTAGTTATAACATCTTTTTGATGTTCTAAATAATGATTTAATATTTGCTTAAGTGTAAGTACTTTAGGCTCATCATTTACTAAAGCTATCATTATAAGGCTATAAGTATCTTGCATTTGAGTATGCTTATAAAGATTATTTAAAACTACATTTGGATTTGCATCTCTTTTTAATTCTATTACAATTCTCATACCATTTCTATCTGATTCATCTCTTAAATCTGATATGCCTTCTAATTTCTTATCCCTAACTAAATGAGCTATTTTTTCTATTAATTTTGCTTTGTTAACTTGATAAGGTATTTCAGTTACTATTATTCTATTTTTATTGTTTTTCATTGGTTCTATAGTAGTTTTAGCACGTACCTTTACTTTACCTCTACCAGTTCTATATGCTTCTTTTATAGCTTCTTTACCTGTTATAGTAGCGCCAGTTGGGAAATCTGGACCTTTAATTTTAGTCATTATATCCTTTAACTCTGCTTCTGGATTATCTATTAGCATAACTACTGCATCTATAACTTCACGTAAGTTATGTGGAGGTATTGATGTCGCCATACCTACTGCTATACCATTAGTTCCATTTACAAGTAAGTTGGGGAATCTACTTGGTAATACTATAGGTTCTTCTAATTCTTCATCAAAGTTTGGTCTATAGTCAATTGTATTCTTTCCTATATCTCTTAACATTTCAACGGTAATTTTGCTCATTTTCGCTTCAGTGTAACGCATTGCAGCTGCGCCATCTCCATCCACTGATCCAAAATTACCATGTCCATCTACAAGTGGGTATCTTGTAGAAAAATCTTGAGCAAGTCTTACCATTGCATCATATACAGCACTATCTCCATGTGGGTGGTATTTACCCAATACGTCTCCCACTATACGTGCTGATTTTTTATGAGGTTTTTCTGGCGTTAAACCAAGACCATTCATTGAATAAATTATTCTTCTATGAACTGGTTTAAGTCCATCTCGAACATCTGGTAAAGCACGTGAAACTATAACACTCATAGCATAATCAAGATATGATGTTTTCATTTCATCTTCAATATTTATTGGTACGATATTGTTATTTTCTTCATTCATCTATAATACTCCTCCCTTACAATAACAATTAAACATCTAAATTTTGAACACTTTTTGCATTTTCTTCGATGAATTCTCTTCTTGGTTGAACTTTATCTCCCATAAGAGTAGTAAATATTTCATCTGCTGCAACTGCATCATCTATACTTACTTGTAACAGTATTCTACTTTCAGGATCCATTGTAGTATCCCATAACTGTTCTGGATTCATCTCACCAAGACCTTTATATCTTGAGATTGATGGTTTTATTTTTATGTCTTTAAGATCTTGTCTTAGAATTTTATTTAATTCTTTGTCTGAATAAGCATAAAACTCTTGTTTTCCAGCTTTTACTTTATATAAAGGTGGTTGTGCTATATATATAAATCCATTTTCTATTAAAGGTTTCATATATCTATAGAAGAATGTAAGTATTAATGTTCTAATGTGAGCACCATCAACATCTGCATCTGTCATTATAACTATTTTATGATATCTTAATTTTTCTATATCAAATTCTTCACCAATTCCTGATCCAAATGCTGTTATCATTGCTTTTATTTCAGCAAAATTTAATATTTTATCTAAACGTGCCTTTTCTACATTCATAATTTTACCTTTTAGAGGTAATATAGCTTGAGTCCTTCTGTCTCTACCTTGTTTAGCAGATCCTCCCGCTGAATCTCCCTCGACTATAAATATTTCTGAGAGAGAGGCATCTCTTTCAGAGCAATCAGCTAGTTTCCCTGGTAAAGCTGAACTCTCTAATACATTTTTTCTACGGGTTAAATCTCTTGCTTTTCTTGCAGCTTCACGTGCACGAGATGCTCTAAGTGACTTCTCTATTATTATTTTAGCTTCTCTAGGATTCTCCTCTAAAAAGCTATCAACTGCACTACTAACAATACCATCTACAATACCTCTCATTTCACTATTTCCAAGTTTAGTTTTTGTTTGTCCTTCAAATTGAGGGTCTGCAAGTTTTACTGATAATACTGTAGTTATACCTTCTCTTATATCTTCACCACTTAAATTATTATCTTTATCTTTTAATACTCCATTTCTTCTAGCATAATCATTTACAGTTCTTGTAAGTGCTGATTTAAGACCACTTAAATGTGTTCCGCCTTCTTGAGTATTTATATTATTTGCAAAGGTAAAGATATTTTCATTGTAACTATCAGTATATTGAATAGCTATTTCTACAGTAGATCCTTCTTTTTCACCTTCATAATATATAACCTTATTATGAATAGCATTTCTATTTCTATTTAAATGTTTAACGAATGCTTTTATTCCGCCTTCATAGTGAAATACTTTCTTTTTATCCTTTATTTTATCTTCTATAGTTATGGTTATACCTTTATTTAAAAAGGCCATTTCCATTAATCTATGTTCAAGTGTCTCATATTTAAAATTTATATCATCAAATATTTCTTTATCAGGCATAAATGTAACACTTGTACCTGTTCCTTTTGCTTTATCAATTACTTCTAAAGAAGTCTTTGGTATACCCCTTTCAAACTTTTGATGATATAAATTACCATTTCTCTTTACATTTACTTCAAGCCATGTTGATAATGCATTAACTACAGATACACCAACTCCGTGTAATCCACCTGATACTTTATATGCACCATTATCAAATTTTCCTCCAGCATGGAGAACTGTTAAGACTGTTTCTACTGTTGATTTACCTGTTTTAGGATGAATGTCTACAGGTATACCACTACCATTGTCACTTACTGTAACAGAACCATCTTTGTTTAAGCTAACTTCTATTTTGTCACATACTCCAGCTAATGCCTCATCTATACTATTATCTACTATTTCATATACAAGATGATGCAATCCTTTAGGTCCTGTACTACCTATATACATTCCAGGTCTTTTTCTAACTGGTTCTAAACCTTCTAATACTTGTATCTGTTCAGCACCATAATTTCTATTTTTTTCATTTAACGCCATAGGTGTTCCCCCATTCTTTAATTTTATTAATTCTTTTGTAAATTGTAGTTGATTTGATATTTGTACAATACACTATACTTTTACTTGCATGTTTAATACTTTTAGTATTTTTTAACTTCTCTTCTGTTATAATAAAAGTTTTTATTTTTTGATCTACTATATTTATTAGAAATCCTTCTTCTTTACACACTCTAATAAATTCTCTTGTATCTCTTGATATCATTGAATCAACATTAATTATACTAACAATTTCTGAGAAAGGTATTACATAGTCTCCTCCAATATGAACATACATAAAATCATCCTTTCTTCAATGCCTTATTTACTATATAAAATATCTCCATCCTTAATATAATAAGTTTTTTTATCTATTTTGTCCATATGGGGAGTATTTATATCATCATTAGATGTGATTATTGTCTGAATATCTTTAAATCTAGAAACAAGATATCTACGTCTATTTATATCTAATTCTGAGAACACATCATCTAAAAGTAATATTGGATATTCTTCTGTTTCTTGTTTTATAAGTTCAATTTCAGCTAATTTAAGTGATAGTACAGTAGTTCTTTTTTGTCCTTGTGATCCAAACATTCTCACATCTTTATCATTTATTTTAATTTCTAAATCATCTTTATGTGGTCCAAAGCTTGTACTTCCTTTTTCTATATCATTATTTTCATTTTCTAATAATATTTTTTCGAAATTTTTCATTATTGTGTTTTTATCCATTTCATCTATATTTAAAGATGAGATATAAGATATATCTAAAACTTCTTCACCTTGAGTTATACTTTTATGAATTTCTTTTGATATAGGTATAAGTCTATTTACAAAAGAGTTTCTAAATATCATTATTTTTGTCCCTAACTCTATTAATTGTTTATTCCAGACAAATAATAATTTTCTTTTTTTATCATCATAAGGTATTACTTTAAGCAAATTATTTCTTTGGGCTAATACTCTGTTATAATCATTTAATATACTTTTATAAATAGGTTTTATCTGTGTTATTTCTATATCTAAAAAATTTCGTCTATGAGATGGACCTTCTTTTACAATTTTTAAATCTTCTGGTGAAAATATAACTGCCTGTAATACACCAAATATATCTGATATTTTATCTTGTTCAATACCATTTATTTTAATTCTTTTATGTTTATTAGTATCTAATTTTATTTCTATTGTTTTTATAGTATCTTCTTTTACTAATTCCACACCTACATATGCTTCATTTTTATTTAAATTTATAAGTTCCTTATCTTTATTTGTTCTAAAAGATTTTCCACTTGAAGCAATATATAAAGATTCTAACAAATTAGTTTTACCTTCACCATTTTCTCCTAAAAATATATTAAGATTAGAATTAAAAAACACTTTTATTCCTTTATAGTTTCTAAAATTTATTAACTTTACACTTTTTATATGCATAACAGCACACCCTTTATTATAACACTTTAAAAAAACAAATACAAACACTCGTTCCTTTTACTTGGTTTTTTCTTTTTATATCCTATTTTATAGCTTAATATTTATTTTATTATTATTTTTTCTTCATTTTCAACTTCTACAATATCATTTTTTCGTATTTTTTTTCCTCGCATTGTATTTTTTTCTCCATTAACTTTTACTTTTCCTTCTTTTATAAGAAATTTACTATGTCCACCTGTTTGTGTAATATCTGCATATTTTAACAGTTGATCTAATTTAATATAATCTGTATCAATTTTTACTTCTCTCATTATGCTCTCTCCTTTAAAATATAATAGACACCTGAATAGGTGCCTATTTAATGATTTAATTTACTTCTGCAAGTCTTACTGGTAACACCAAATAAGTGTAGTTTTCATCTTCTACAGGTTTTATTATACATGGATTTACATTGGATATAAAGTTCATATTTATTATATCACTATCTATAACTTTTAAACCATCTAAAATATATTTAGAATTAAAAGCTATTGTAATATCTTCACCTTCTAATTCTATATCTAATTCTTCATGTACATTACCAATTTCAGAATTAGATGTTATTGTCATCTTATTGTCTTTTATTTCAAACTTAACTAAATTATTTCTTCCTTCACGTGCTAAAAGTGAAGCCCTTTCTATACTTTGCTTTATATTATTAGTTTTTACTGTAACTTTTGATGTATATTCTTCTCTTATTATGTCTTTATAATTTAAAAATTGACCTTCTAATAATCTTGAATTAATGATTGTATCACCTAAGTCAAATAATATATGATTTGTTGTAAATTTTATATTTACATTATCTTCTTCTTCATCTAATATTCTGCTTACTTCATTTAATGTTTTAGAAGGTATTACTACTTTTAAATCTTCACAGTCAGCTTTAGATTTTTTAAGAGCTAATCTATAACCATCTAATGCTACTAATGCTAAATCATTATTTTTAATTTCAAGTAATGCTCCAGTAAGTATAGGTCTTGTTTCTTCTACTGCTGTTGCAAATATAGTTTGTCTTATCATATTTTTAAGTAAATCTTTTGGAATTTCAAATGAACTTTCATTATCTATATAAGGTAACTCTGGATATTCTTCAGCAGAATGTCCTTGAATATTGAATTCTGAATTACTACAACTAATATGTATATTATTATCATTATCAGTAGTAATAATTACTTCATCATTAGGTAACTTTTTTATGATATCTCCAAAAATTCTAGATGTTATAACAATTTTACCTTCTTCTATAACTTCACAATCTAATTTTGTCTCTATCCCTAATTCTAAATCAGTTCCAGTTAATTGTAGTTTATTTTCATATGCTTCTACTAAGATACCACTTAATATTGGTAATGTAGTTTTTGATGAAATTCCTTTTTGTACTATTGAAATATATTTTGATAGTATATTTTGTCCAATTTTAATCTTCATTGTGGATAACCTCCCTTTAATTAAATAATAGAATAAATAAACTTAATCTAGTAGTATTAGTAATAGGGGCTGTGAATTTGTGGATAACTATTTAGAGTATATAATATTCTTAATATATAGCTGTTAGTAAAATGTTATTAACATGTATCAACTTATCCACATATACACTTTAAAATTTAAATTTAAAAGATATCAACAATAGCTTCACATAATATTAACATACAATTGTTAATTACCTTTAAGCTCTTTTTCTATTTGCTCAATACTAGATTTAAGTTCTTTATCATTTTTAATACTATTAGATATTTTGTCATAAGCATGTATGACAGTAGTATGATCTCTTCCTCCAAATTCATCTCCTATTTTAGGCAATGATAAATCTGTAAGTTCACGTGATAAATACATTGCTATTTGTCTTGGATGAGATATTGAACGTGCTCTTTTTTTAGAATTAAAATCTTCAATTTTAACATTAAAATGCTTAGCTACAACTTTCTTTATGCGATTTACATCAATTTTTTCATTATTATTACCTGATATGATATCTTTTAATGCTTCATTAGCTAGTTCTATAGTAATATCTTTATTTGTAAGAGAAGAATAAGCAATTATTCTGATTAATGCTCCTTCTAATTCTCTTATGTTAGAACGAATTTTGTTGGCAATAAATAAAAATACTTCATTATCTATTTCTAAATTCTCTAAATTAGCTTTCTTTTTTAATATTGCTATTCTAGTTTCTAAATCTGGCTGTTGAATATCAGCTATAAGACCCCATTCAAATCTAGATCTTAATCTATCTTCAAGTGTAGGTATTTCTTTTGGTGGTCTATCACTTGATATTATAATTTGTTTGTTAGCTTCATGAAGTGCATTAAATGTATGGAAAAATTCTTCTTGAGTTCTTTCTTTTCCTGCAATAAATTGAATATCATCTATTAATAATACATCTACATGTCTATATTTATTTCTAAATTCTACATTTTTATCATCTCTTATAGAATTTATAAGCTCATTTGTAAATTTTTCTGATGAAACATAAGCAACATTTGCATTAGGATTTTGATCCAATATATAATGACCTATTGCATTCATTAGATGGGTCTTTCCAAGCCCAACTCCACCATAAATAAATAAAGGATTGTAAGCTTTTGCTGGAGCTTCTGCTACAGCAAGGGAAGCAGCATGTGCAAATCTATTACTATTACCTATTACAAATTGATCAAATGTATATTTTGGTCGTAGTTGAGATTTAAGAGGTATTTCAACTTGTTTTTCTTTATTATTGGAGTTATTTAACGGCTTGTCTATATTTTTGTCTAAATCTTCTCCAGGAATAACAAATCTAATATCATAATTACTATTTGATACTTGATTTATAGAATTTTTAATGAGAGTTAAATAGCGACCCTCAAGAATTGATTTCGTAAATTCATTTGGAACAGCTAGTATTATGTCATTATTATCTATTGATACTGGATTAATACTTTTTAACCATGTATTAAAACTAACTTCAGTGAGCTCTGCCTTTATTATTTTAAGAGTTTTAATCCATAAGTCATCTAAGTTATCTGACATTCATTGTCCTCCTATTCTTAAATTAATATAAAAAATTATAATCTATAATATAAACATAGTTATCCACAAAAATTATTTTATGAATATAAAAAAATCAATAAAAATAATCCACAAAAAAAGTTGACTATCATGTGAATAATATGTGTATAGAGGTAAAAAAAATAAAACTTAACGATATAAAAACATGTTATCAACAAAATAATATATTTTATAATTGTTGACTAAAAAAAGAGAAATAAACAGTATTTAATGAAGTTATTGATTATAAATTCCACAGAAAAATTTAGTTATACACAATTTAATCCACAACCTGTGTATAACTGTTAATATTCTCAATAATTTAATCCACATTTTTATTAATAATATCAAAAAAAGTGGAAACAATCAACAAAATAAAAAAGATATCCACAAAAATAACATTATGTGAATAAAAATATTAACAGAGAAAATATTATGAGAAAGCTTGACATACCCCAATGAAATAGCTATAATCAATAAGTAGTGCTTAAATTAAAAAAATCTGGAAGTTACCATATAAATATATTATATTTTTTGAGGTAGCAAATCTAAAAGGGGGTGTACTTAATGAAGAGAACATACCAACCTAAAAAAAGACAAAGAAGTAGAGAACATGGGTTTAGAAAAAGAATGAAAAATAAATCAGGAAGAAATGTCCTACAAAGACGTAGAAGAAAAGGCAGAAAAAGATTGTCTGCATAAGGCCGCATTATAGTGGCCTTTTTATTCAATCTAATATCATTAGAGGAGTTTTAGATGAATAAAATAGAAAGTCTTAAAAATAATAGAGAGTTTAGAAGAGTATATGATAAAGGAAAATCACTATCTAATAAATATTTAGTAATTTTTTTTATTAAAAATGGATTAGAATATAATAGAGTAGGTTTTTCTGTAACAAAAAAAATAGGAAATGCTGTAATTAGAAACAGAGTAAAAAGACTTATAAAAGAAGCTTTTAGACTAAATAGTGAAGGTATAAATCAGGGATATGATATTATATTTTTATCTAGAATAAGGTGTAATCAAGCTACTTATGTAGATGTAGAAAAATCAATTCTAAACTTATTGAAAAGAAGTAAATTAAGTAATTAAATAGAAAGGCTGTTTATAGTGAAGTGTATAATAAAAAAAATTATAATACTTTATCAGAGATACATTTCACCAATGAAAGGAAGAACCTGTAGATTTTATCCAACTTGCTCAGCTTATAGTTTAGAAGCTATTGAAAAATTAGGCGTTTTTAGAGGTAGTATAAAATCAATTTGGAGAATATTAAGGTGTAATCCTTTTAATGCTGGCGGATATGATCCAGTAGAAAAAAATAAAAAATAACTGTACTGTAACTTTTAAGGGGGTTAATTTAAATTATGGATATCTTTGCTCGTCCCTTGGGAAAACTAGTTGATTTTATATATAATTTTGTTGCAGGGGCTAATTTAGATTTTGAATCTTTCTCAGCTTATGCAATATCAATTATAATTGCTACTATAATAGTTAAACTTATTATATTACCTTTAACATTAAAGCAAACAAAATCAATGAAAAATATGCAAAAAATTCAACCTAAGATGCAAGAACTACAAAAGAAATATAAAAATGATAAAGAAACTTTAAATATGAAAACAATGGAATTATATAAAGAATATAAAGTGAATCCTTTTGGAGGATGTCTTCCTTTACTTATACAATTTCCAATAATAATTGGATTTTTTACAGTTCTTAGAGAACCTGTAAAATATGTATTTGGATCTCCAGAAGCATATGATGCAATAAACAAGAGTTTTTTATGGATAGAGAACTTAAAAGATACTGATCTTTGGATATTACCTATAGTTGCAGCACTTACTACTTATTTCCAAAGTAAAATGATGATGGCCGGTCAATCTAGTAATGCAGATAATGCAGCTCAATCTAGTCAAAAGATGATGACTACAATAATGCCTATTATGATATTGTTTTTTGCAAGATCTGTTCCTGCTGGACTTGCTCTATATTGGGTAATAAGTAATACATTCCAAATAGTGCAACAATTTATTATAAATAGAAATGCAGGAGCACTTAAGGAGGATATAAAATAATATGAAATCAATTATTGTTTCTTCAAAAACTGTTCAAGATGCTATAACAGAAGGAGTTCAAAAGTTAAATGTAGATAGGGACAGAGTAAGTATTGAAATATTAGAAGAACCTAATAAAGGATTTTTAGGATTTATAGGTTCAAAAGATGCTAAAGTTAAAATAACTGTGAAAAATGACCCTAAAGAACAAGCTGCAAAATTTTTAAATACTCTTTTAGAAAAAATGGAAATTAAAGCTGATATAAAAATGAGTTTAGTTGGGGACATTTTAGAAATTGAAGTTATAGGTGAAAATTCTGAGGATATGGGAGCTATTATTGGTAAAAGAGGAAATACATTAGATTCTATTCAATATATTATAAGTCTTATTGTAAACAAAGACAGAGAAGATTATTTAAAAGTACTTTTAGATACTGAAAATTACAGAAAAAAAAGAGAAGAAACACTTATAAGACTTGCTAAAAAGATGGCTGGAAAAGCAAAAAGAACTAGAAAAAAAATAAGACTTGAATCAATGAATCCTTATGAAAGAAGAATAATTCATTTTGCACTTCAATCAGATCCTTATATAAAAACATTTAGTGAAGGTAAAGAACCAAATAGAAAAGTTGTAATAGATATCAAATAAAATTATGTAAACCCAGTTTAAAAACTGGGTTTATGTTATTTATTTGGGTAAATTAAGGTATAATATATAATAATTAAAATATAAGAGGTGAATAAAAGTGGATATAGATACTATTGCTGCTATTGCTACTGCGCCAGGTGAAGCTGGTATTGGAATAGTTCGTCTAAGTGGTAGAGAAGCAGTTAATATTGCAGATAAAATATTTAGAGGTAAAAAGGATATATCATTAAAAAATAGAGAAACTAGAAAATTACATTATGGACATATAATTGATCCTGAAAATGATAAAATAATAGATGAAGTTTTAATCGTATATATGAAAGCGCCATATACCTATACTACAGAAGATGTAGTAGAAATAAATTGTCACGGAGGTATAATATCTGTTAGAAGAATACTTGAAATAGTATTAAATAATGGAGCTAGAATAGCTGAAGAAGGTGAATTTACTAAAAGAGCATTTATGAATGGACGAATTGATCTTACACAAGCTGAAGCTGTTATGGATCTAATAAGTGCAAAAACAGATTCAAGTTTTGATGTTTCTCTTAATCAACTTGAAGGTGCTCTTTCAAAAGAAGTAAGAGTTTTAAGAGAATCAGTTCTTAAAATGCTTGCTCAAATTGAAGCTACAATTGACTTCCCTGATGAAGATGATGTAGAAGAAATGGCATATGAAAAAATGCAAGAAGAAGGAGAATTTATATTTAAAACTATAGAAGGGTTACTTTCTACAGCTTATTCAGGAAAAATAATAAAAGAAGGACTTAAAACTATAATACTTGGTAAACCTAATGTAGGAAAATCTTCTTTAATGAATGCTATATTAAGAGAAAATAGAGCTATAGTTACAGAAATACCGGGAACCACTAGAGATATAATAGAAGAATATGTTAATCTAAATGGGATTCCTCTTAGAATTGTAGATACTGCTGGAATAAGAGAAACAGAAGATATAGTAGAAAAAATAGGTGTAGATAGAGCAAAAGAACTTGTAGATAAAGGTGATTTAGCTATTGTTGTATTTGATGCTTCAGAAGAACTTTCTGATGAAGATAAAAATATAATTGAACTTGTAAAAAATAAAAAGTCTATTATATTATTAAATAAGACTGATTTGGAAATAAAAACATCAATAGAAACTTTAAAAGATCATCTTCCAAATAAAACTATATTAAACACTTCTATGTTAAAAGGAGAAGGTTTAGAAAAGTTAGAGAAAACAATAAAAGATATGTTCTTTAAAGGTGATGTGAAAATAAATGATAGCATTATAATAAATAATGTAAGACATAAAGATTTACTTTTAAAAGCTAAAAAGAATATAGAAGAAGCATTACAATCAATAGAAATGAATATGCCTATTGATTGTATAGAAGTAGATGTTAAAGAATGTTATGATAACTTAGGTGAAATAAATGGTGATACAGTAGGAGAAGATATTATAGATAGAATATTTAGTGATTTCTGTATCGGAAAATAAGGAGTGAAAAGATGGATAATTCTATTAAATATAATGCAGGTAGTTATGATGTTATAGTTGTTGGAGCAGGACACTCTGGAGTAGAAGCTGCTCTTGCACCAGCTAGAATGGGACTTAAAACATTAATTTTAACAATGAGTTTAGACTCTATTGCACTTATGCCATGTAATCCTTCAATAGGAGGTACAGGTAAAGGTCATTTGGTTAGGGAAATTGATGCATTAGGTGGAGAAATGGGACTTAATATTGATAGAACATTTATTCAGTCAAAAATGCTTAATACCTCTAAAGGTCCAGCAGTTCATTCACTTAGAACTCAGGCTGATAAAGGCAAATATCATATAGAAATGAAAAAAGTTTTAGAAGATGAGAAAAATCTTGATTTAAAACAAGGTGAAGTAATAGATTTAGAAGTTGAAAATGGAAAAGTGAAAGGTGTATTTACTAGAACAGGAGCTTATTATTCAGCTAAAACTGTTATATTATCTACTGGGACTTATTTAAGAGGAAGAATTTATATAGGAGAAGTAAATTATTCTGGAGGGCCTAATGGATTAGCACCATCTATAAATTTAACTAAACCATTGGAAGATTTAGATATTGAATTTAGAAGATTTAAAACTGGTACTCCAGCTAGAATTCATAGAGATTCAATTAATTTTGAAAAGATGGTTGTTCAACCAGGAGATGATGAAATAGTACCATTTTCTTTTATGAATGATACGATCAAAAAAGATCAAGAGTTATGTTATTTAACTTATACAAATGTAGATACACATAAAATAATTATGAAGAATTTAGATAAATCTCCAATGTATAGTGGTAAAATGGAAGGAAAGGGACCTAGGTATTGCCCTTCTATTGAAGATAAAGTTGTAAGATTTGCTGACAAAAATAAACATCAAATATTTATAGAACCTGAAGGATTAGATACTAAAGAAATGTATGTACAAGGGATGAGTACTACACTTCCTGCAGAAATTCAAGTAGATATGCTTAAAACAGTACCAGGACTTGAAAATGTAAAGATTATGAGAGAAGCTTACGCAATAGAATATGATTGTATTGATCCTACAAAACTTAAAAGAACATTGGAGTATAAAGATATTGAAAATTTATACTTTGCAGGTCAAATAAATGGTTCTTCAGGTTATGAAGAGGCAGCAAGTCAAGGGCTTATTGCAGGAATAAATGCTGCATTAAGAGTAAAAGGAACAGATGAGTTTATATTAGATAGATCTGAAGCATATATAGGTGTACTAATAGATGATTTAGTTACTAAAGGAACAGATGAACCATATAGAATGATGACTGCTAGAGCAGAATATAGACTTACATTGAGACAAGATAATGCAGATTTAAGACTTACAGAAAAAAGCTATAATATTGGTCTTGCTACAGAAGAAAGATATAAAAAAATGCTAGAGAAAAAAGAATTAATGATAGAAGAATTAAATAGATTAAAAGAAATTCAAATAACGCCTACAGATGAAACTAATGAGTTTTTAGAATCTATAGGAAGTGTGCCTTTAAAATCACCTACGAAATTATATGATTTGATAAAAAGGCCTGAAATAAAATATGAAAAAACTAAAAAATTAGATGCTGAAAGACCACAATTACCTAGAGATGTACAAATGCAAGTTGAAATCCAAATTAAATATGAGGGATATATAAAAAAACAAATGAAACAAATTGAACAATTTAAAAAATTAGAAAAGAAAAAAATTCCTCAAAATATAAAGTATAATGATATAAAGGGACTTAGACTTGAAGCAAGACAAAAATTAGAAGATATTAGACCAGACTCTGTAGGTCAAGCATCTAGAATATCAGGAGTTTCACCTGCAGATATTAATGTTCTATTAGTATATTTAGAGCAACAAAGAAGACTTAAAAAAGAGAGGGATAATATTGAGTAATGTAGATACTTTAGTAGAAGGATTACCTAAATTAAATGTAAATATAGAGCCTGAAGGTATAGATAAATTCAGGCTCTATAAAGATTTACTTAAAGAATGGAACGAAAAAATAAATATTACTGCAATAAAAGAAGATAGTGAAATAGATATAAAACATTTTTTAGATAGTTTAACTATATTTAGGACAGATATAATAAAAGACAATACTAAAATAATTGATATTGGTACAGGGGGAGGATTTCCTGGCATCCCTATAAAAATAAAAAATTCTAGTACAGAAGTAGTATTATTAGATAGTTTAAATAAAAGGATTAAGTTTTTAAATGAAGTAATAAAACAATTAAATCTAAAAAATATAAAAGCAATTCATGGTAGAGCAGAAGATTTTGGTATAGACAAAGAATATAGAGAACAATTTGACATAGCTGTATCACGTGCAGTAGCACCTTTAAATATACTTTTAGAATATTCCCTTCCATTCGTAAAAAAAGATGGATTCTTTATTTCTATGAAAGGACCACAAATATATGAAGAAATAGAGGAAGCAGATAAGGCATTAAAAATACTTGGAGGACAAATACAAGAAAAGTATGAAGTTGAATTACCATTTAGTGATATCACTCATGTATTATTAGTTATAAAGAAAATAAAACAAACTCCGACAAAATATCCTAGGAAAGCTGGTAAACCAAAACAAAAACCATTATAAATAGTAGAATTTTGGTGATTTATAGAAAACGAAAGTTTAATTATTCTATATAAAAAAGAAGGAATTAGAAGATTTTTAGAGAAATAAATAGTATAATAGTTATAAGCTTTTCGGGGAGGATGATACGATGAATTATGTTAATAAAGAAATAACAAATATACCTATAGATGAGATAAAACCAAACCCTTATCAACCAAGGAAAAATTTCAGTAAAAAATCTATAGAAGAATTAAGTAGATCAATAAATGTATATGGGGTACTTCAACCAATAAGTGTTAGAAAAATAGCAGAAAACAATTATGAATTAGTTGCAGGAGAACGTCGTCTTCGAGCATCAGAATTATTAAACCTTGAAACTATTCCAGCTATTTTAGTAAATATGAAAGATCAAGACTCTGCAATGCTTGCCTTAATAGAAAATCTTCAAAGAGAAGATTTAAATTTTTTAGAAGAAGCAGAAGGGTATAATAATTTAATAAATGATCATGGATTAACTCAACAAGAATTAGCAGAGCGTGTAGGCAAAAATCAATCCACTATAGCAAATAAACTAAGGGTACTTAGA
The DNA here is from genome assembly GCF_900626135.1 of Senegalia massiliensis. Classification (NCBI taxonomy): domain Bacteria; kingdom Bacillati; phylum Bacillota; class Clostridia; order Eubacteriales; family Clostridiaceae; genus Senegalia; species Senegalia massiliensis. The sequence continues at coordinate 195,832 of NZ_LR130785.1, read as the reverse complement.
CTTCCTGAAGAAATTAAAAAGACTTTAGTAGAAAATTCCCTATCTGAGAGACATGCAAGAGCACTTTTAAAATTGCCAGAAGAAGAATTACAATATAAAGTGTTAGACAAAATAATTAAAAATGACCTTACTGTTAAAAAAACGGAAAACTTAATAAAATCCCTATTAGAAGATTTGACTGCAATAAAAGAAGAACAAGAACAAAAAGCAAAACAAAATATAAAATCCTTAATTAATTTTAAAATATATTTAAATACATTGAAAAATGCATATACTGCAATAAAAGATAGTGGCATAGAGGCAAAATATCAAGAAAAAGATACAGGTGATTTCATAGAAGTAACAGTCAAAATACCTAAAAATAAAAAAATAATATAATTTAAAATAGTTATTTCTTTATATAAAGAAATAACTATTTTATTTTTTTACTCACATAATCACTATCAGCAATATAAAATCTCCAAAGAAAGTCTTTTGCTTCTTCAGCATAATTAATACCAATTCTTTTACTTTCTATAATTTCAAACTGTTCTTTTTCACCCTCACAAATATAGATAATATCACCTGTTAAGTCATATCCATTTATGTCCCGGGTAATACCAAATGCTTGAGTTAACTTTCCTGGACCATTAGTTAGATTTTTAATTTGGCTTTTTGTAAGTTCATGATATTTTTTACCAAATCTATTTAAAGATATAGTATCCAGTTCATTTATAGGTTGAACACCTCTTAAAAGTACTCCTTGTGGAATGTTTTTATCACCAGATACTACATTTAAGCAATTATAAATACCATATATAAGATAGACATAAGCATGACCTGCATCTTTAAACATTGTTTCAGTTCTTTTAGTTCTTTTATTTTTATATGTATGAGATGCTTTATCATTTTCACCCATATAAGCTTCTACTTCTACAATTTTTGTTATAAACTTTTTATTGTTTTTATTAAAGATTAAGTATTTACCTAATAAATCTTTAGATAAATCTAGTGCAGATTTTCTATAAAATTTTCTGTTTAATTTATGCATACAATTCTCCTTTTAATATTTAACTAGTCATATACTACTATATATATCCTATACCCAAATCAATTATAAATTATAAATAGGTATATAAATATAATGAAAATTTGATATAATGATATATAATAAAGGAATATGAGTGGAGATGATTTCATGTCAAAAGTAATTGCAATATTTAATCAAAAAGGTGGAGTAGGAAAGACTACTACAAATGTAAACTTAAGTTCTTGTATTGCAAAATTAGATAGAAAAGTTCTTGTAATAGATATTGATCCTCAAGGAAACACAACTAGCGGATTTGGAATAGATAAAAAATCCTTAGATAAATCTATTTATGATGTTTTAATTGAAGGAGAAGATATAAAGACAACAATAATAAATACAGAGGATGAAAATTTAGACTTAATAGCATCTAATGTTGATTTAGCAGGAGCTGAAATAGAATTAACAAATAGAGATGATAGAGAACTCATATTAAAAAATGCAATAGATGAAATAAGGAAAGATTATGACTATATATTTATAGACTGCCCTCCTTCTTTAGGTCTTCTTACAATTAATTCCCTTGTAGCAGTAGATAGTGTTATAATACCAATACAATGTGAATATTATGCACTAGAAGGTGTAAGTCAACTTATGAGTACAATAAAACTTATAAAGAAAAGTTTAAATCCAAAGCTTGAAGTGGAAGGGGTAGTATTAAGTATGTTTGATGGTAGAACAAACCTTTCTATTCAAGTAGTAGATGAAGTAAAGAAGTATTTTAGGGGAAAAGTTTATACAACTTTAATTCCTCGCAATGTAAGACTTGCAGAAGCACCAAGTTATGGGTTATCTATAGTTGATTATGATCCTAAATCTAAAGGTGCAGAAGCATATATGGAATTAGCAGAAGAGTTTTTAGATTATATTGAGGATGTGATATAAGCATGGTGAAAAAGAAGAGAGGACTTGGTAGAGGGTTATCAGCGTTGATTCCTGATGAACCAAAACAAGATTCTGATCTAGATAAAGAAGAAGGAAAAATAATAGATATAAAACTATCAAAAGTAAAACCAAATAAAAATCAACCTCGAGAAAAATTTAATTTAGATACTATTGAGGAATTATCTAGATCTATTGATAAAGTAGGATTAATACAACCTATAGTAGTTAAGAAAAGTAATTCAGGATATGAAATTATAGCTGGAGAAAGAAGGTTTAGAGCAGTAAAAAATTTAGGTGTAGATACTATACCCGCTATAATAAGAGAAGATGATAAAAAATCAGCTGAAATAGCTTTAATAGAAAATATACAAAGAGAAAATTTAAATCCAATTGAAGAAGCATATGCTTATGAAAATATAATAAGAAAAAATGAAATAACTCAAGAGCAGCTTTCTAATATTATTGGAAAAAGCCGATCATATATTGCAAATTTAATGAGATTATTAAAATTATCGGATAAGATTCAAGATATGATGAAAGAGGGATTATTAAGTGGTGGACATGCTCGAGCATTGCTTTCTATTTCTGAAAAAGAAGTTCAATATGATATAGCAAAGACTATATTAGAACAAAAACTTAGTGTTAGAGAAACTGAAAAGTTAGTATTAAAATATAAAAATGAAAGTAACACTAAAAAGAAAAACAAAGTAAGAAAAGATCCAATGATAGCAGAAATAGAAGAAGATTTAAGAAAAGTATTTGGCACTAAAGTTAATATTAATAAAGGAAGAAAAAAAGGGAAAATAGAAATAGAATACTATAATGATGATGATTTAGATAGAATTATAGAGTTGTTAAACAAGTAAATGTTTCACGTGAAACATTTAAATATTACCAATGTAAATTTCTATTATACTTGTTATAATTGAAATATAAGGACAAAAGGAGAGATCATTATGGAACTTATAATGTATCTGGTAGATGCATTTTCTGATAAAAAATTTAGTGGTAATCCAGCAGGAGTTATTCCAGATGGAAAAGAATTATCTGATGAAAAGATGCAAAAAATAGCTAGAGAATTAAATTTATCTGAAACTGCATTTATTCAAAAAATAGATGAAGAAAATTATAAAGTTAGATTTTTCACTCCTCTACAAGAAGTAGACTTATGTGGTCATGCTACAATTGCTACATTTTATACTTTGATAGAAAAGGGATATATAAATGCTTTAGATAATGGTAAAAGAAGATACTACCAACATACTAGAGCAGGAAAGTTATATATAGATGTGTATTGTAAAGATGGTAAAATAGATAAAGTTATTATGGAGCAAAAGAAACCTGAAATTTTAGAGAAAAATATAGATAAGGATGAATTATCATCTGCTATGAACATAAATAAATTTGATATAGGTATAGGTTCTAAAAAGTATGATCCAAAAGTTATATCTACAGGATTACCAGATATAATAGTACCTGTGAAAACCAAAAAAATATTAGATAATTTAAATATAGATAAAGAAAAAGTTAAATTATTATCTGAGAAATTAAATGTAACAGGTATTCATGCTTTTACTATTGAAAATAATGATATATATTCTAGAAATTTTGCTCCTTTAGTAGGAATAGATGAAGAAGCTGCTACAGGTACTGCAAATGGAGCATTATTTTATTATTTAAGAAAAAACAAATTAACAGATAAAACAGAAATAATAGTTAATCAAGGAGAATCTTTAAATAGACCTTCAAAAATAATATGTAAATTAGGAAATAGTATAGATGTTATAGAAGTAGGAGGAGTTGCATCTATAGTATTAGAAGGTATAATTCATCCTTAAAAAGCTGCAAATCCAAGATTTGCAGCTTTTTATTCTTGTGTTATGATTATTATACCATTAGCAAGTTTATATATATTTCCAGAAAGTGTACGGCCTAATTCAGATGAAATTTTTTCCTGTGTATCTTTATCTTTTGCAAGAAAAGTTGGCACACCTGAATGAATTATTAGTTTTTCATCAATTGTTACTATAGCTAATATACTTCTAGTACTGCTTTCTTTCATATTAATCATCTCTTTTCTTTTTGTCGTTAGTTTTTTTTGTCATTTCAAGGATAGGAATATCGTATATGATTTGTTTTAATCTAGTTATATCTTTTATCATAGGAACTATGACTAATGCTAGATTTCCATTATCAAAATTTCTTCTAGTTTCAACATATCTTTCTACACCTAATAATCTTGAGCATTCATGAACAATTGCTTTTCTCTGTCCACTATGATTAAGCATTACTTTTTCATTTTCACCTATGGGTTTCATAATTATACCTATTCCATTTTTCAATATTCTTGTTTGAGTAGCTGATAAACCTACATTCATCACATACATATTACCTACATATAAATTGCTACCATCTTTAAATTCCAAGGGAGCTTCAGTTATAGTTAATATGTCTCTTAAAGTATGTCCTTTAGTATAGTTTTTCAAGAAAAATGAAACTATAAATCCAATAAGTAAAGAAATTGGTATTATTAAAAAATTATTTTTTATAAAACTTCTTACAATAAAAGCTGAAATAGTAGTTACAAAAGAAGATATCATAACAATATAGTTTCTAGCTTCAAATGTTTTTGCTATTCCATCAATATATGATTTACCTCTTGGAGCATAATTTTCTGTTTCTAAAGATTCAAGAGTTTCTTTTTCCATTTTCCTAATATCTCTAAATTGTTGTATTGCTACAGTAAGAAATGTAACTGCTACATAATTTTTTGCAAGTAAAGCAGGATAAGCTACAGCTCCAATACTTGCAGCTATAAAACCAGTAGTTAAGTTTATTAGATATCCATTTGGAAGTGTGGGGTATTGTCTTATATCTCCTCTAAGCATCCACCACCTGCTAATGAATCCAACTATTACACCTAAAACAATATGTAATAATACAAAAGATTGTAATATTTGTTTTTCCATATTATCTCCTTATACTCTTATTAGTAGTTATATATAGCTTTTACTTTTAAAATACAAATATACTTTAAATAATGAAAAACAATTTGTTAAATATATATCTATATTTAAAATTATGATATAATAGATATATATTTAACAAAGGAGGAATTTAAATGATTATAAATGAAGAAAAAATATTTGATATATTAAAAGATGTAAAAAACATATCAGAAGTTAAAATAGATAAAATTTTAAAAAAAGCTAAACTAGGGAAAGGGATTAGTTTAGAAGAAACAGCTATATTGTTAAATGTAGAAGATGAGAAGAATATAAATAAAATATTTGATATAGCAAAAAGTGTGAAAGAAGATATATATGGTAAACGAATAGTATTATTTGCACCATTATATTTAACTAATAAATGTATAAATAATTGTCTTTATTGTGGATTTAGAATGGATAATAGAAAATTACCTAGAAAAACACTAGATATAAATGAAATTATAGAAGAAGCTAAAGCATTAGAAAAAAGTGGACAAAAAAGGCTTTTATTAGTAGCAGGAGAAGATAATATTTCAGCACCTCTTGATTATATAATTAATTCAATAAAAGCTATTTATGAAAACAGCGATATGAGAAGGTTAAATATAAATTCTGCACCTATGGATAAGGAAGATTTTATAAGCCTAAAAAAAGCAGAAATAGGAACGTATCAATGTTTTCAAGAAACATATCATAAAGAAACATATAAGAAGATGCATCCAACAGGACCAAAATCAGATTATGATTATAGACTTAAAGTAATGGATAGGGCAATGGAAGCTGGAATTGATGATTTAGGTATGGGAGTATTATATGGGTTGTATGATTACAAATTTGATACTATAGCATTACTTATGCATGCAGAATATTTAGAGAAAAAATATAATTGTGGTCCACATACTATATCAGTACCAAGACTTAGACCTGCTCCAGGAGCTAAAATGGAAAAAATAGAATACCCTATAACTGACAATGAATTTAAAAAATTAGTTGCAATAATTAGACTTGCTGTTCCTTATACGGGAATAATATTATCAACTAGAGAATCAGTAAAATTAAGAGATGAATTATTAGATTTAGGAGTTTCTCAATTAAGTGCTAACTCAAGTACTAGCCCTGGTGGCTATAAGGAAAAGAAAAAACATAATTCAGATCAATTTTATACAAACGATGAAAGATCATTAGATCAAGTAGTAAAGTCTATTAGTGATACAGGCTATATCCCTAGTTTTTGTACTGCGTGTTATAGAGTAGGAAGAACTGGAAAAGAATTTATGAAGTTAGTTAAAGCAGGTAAAATGAAAAGTATATGTAGATCTAATGCTCTATTAACTTTAAAGGAACATATTTTAGACTATGCATCAATAGAAACAACAAAAAGTGCTGAGAATATAATAGATAATTTATCAAAAGCAATAGAAAATCAAAATATACAGAACGAATTAGATGACAGACTTAAAAGAATGGAAAATGGTGAAAGAGACTTATATTTTTAGGAGTGAATTATGAGCATATTAAATAAATTTATAAAAGATGAATTTAAAAATCCATATATAATAGTAGCTAGTTCTAATTCTAATATGTTATATGCAAAAAACATATTGGAAAAAAACTCTATATCCAATGAGCTTATACCAACACCTAAAGGGTTTGGAGAAATATGTACCACTGCCATAAAATTTGATAAGGAATATCACGACAAAATAATAACACTATTAAACCAAAATAATGTAGATTATAAAGGAATATACTCATTAAAAAACAAATATAAATATGATTTGTCTAGTATGTATGATATGAACATATCATATAACATGAGGAGCATATTAGAAAAAGTATCTAATAATATTGATTTAAATAAAGAAGATATATTATATGTATTAGAAAGTAAGGAAAAAATAGAATTTGATACTCTTATAAAAACTGCAGATGTAATAAGAAAAGAATGTGTAGGAGATAGAATTGAAATTAGAGCTGCAATAGAATTTTCAAATTATTGTATTAAAAATTGTAATTACTGTGGCTTAAGAAGAGATAAAAATCAATTTAGATATAGAATGAAAGAAGATGAAATATTAAAAGAAGTAGATAAATTATATAAATTAGGTATAAAAACAGTTATACTTCAATCAGGAGAAGATCCTTATTACACTACAGAAAAAATTATTTCTATTATAAAAAAAATAAAACAAAAATATAAAATGGGAATTACTTTAAGTATTGGTGAAAGAACAGAAGAAGAATATAAACTCTTTAAAAATGCTGGAGTGAATAACTATTTGCTTAAAATAGAAACTTCAAATGAAGATTTATTTGATTATATCCATTATGATAGTAAGTTTAAAACAAGAGTAAAACATACAGAGTTTATAAAAAATTCTGGTTTAAGGTTAGGATCAGGAGGAATGATAGGCTTACCTAAACAAACATTAGATCAAATAGCTGATGTAATATTATTTCAAAAAGATTATGGTGTGCATATGATAGGATTTGGTCCATTTATTCCTACAAAAGGCACTCCATTTGAAAATGAAAAAATTTCTAATTTAGAGTTAAATTTAAAAGTTATAGCACTTACGAGAATAATATGTCAAAATGTATTTATACCAGCTACCACAGCTATATCTACACTTAATAGAGAAGGACAAACTAAATCTCTTTTAGCTGGAGCAAATACAATAATGTTAATAAGTACTCCAGAAAGGTTAAGAGAAAAATATGGCATATATTCTAATAAAAATATGGTTGATTTAGATTTTGCCATTGAATCAATTAAATATTCAAATAGAAAATTGCCTAAGTATTTAAATTATGATTATATAGAAGAATTAGGCTATGATATAGATAAAAATTTGAAATGAGGAGATAAATATGAACTCTACCCCCCGTTCCAATAGACTTCATATAGGTATATTTGGGAAAACAAACACAGGAAAATCAAGTCTCATAAATGCTCTTACATCTCAAGAGATAGCACTAGTTAGTAATATAAAAGGCACTACAACTGATCCAGTATATAAATCTATGGAATTATTACCTATAGGACCAGTTGTATTTATAGATACAGCAGGAATTGATGATGAGGGGCAATTAGGAAAATTAAGAATAAAAAAGACTTTAAATGTATTAGAAAAAACAGATATAGCTATAATTTTATTAAGTTTTGAATCAGAAGATTTAGAGTATGAGAAAAACTTGATAGAAAATATAAAAAAGAAAAACATCCCTATAATAGGGGTATTAAATAAAGTTGATAAATATAATGGAAGCACAAAATATTTAGAACAAAAATTAAACATAAAAATATATAAAACAAGCATTAAAACTAAAGATGGAATAGAAAACTTGAAATATGAGATATCCAAGCTAAAACCCTATATAAATGATGAAAATTCATTTATAATAAGAGATAAAATAAAAAAAGATGATGTTATAGTTCAGGTAACACCAATAGATGATTCTGCACCAAAAGGAAGATTAATACTTCCTCAAGTTCAAACTATAAGAGAAGTATTAGATGGTAATGGAATAAATATAGTTGTTCAAGATACTGAGTTACAAAAGACAATTGAGTTGTTTGGTGACAAAATAAAAATGGTTATTACAGATTCTCAAGTTTTTGGGAAAATAAAAGATATAGTACCAAATCATATATTTTTGACAAGTTATTCCATACTTTTTGCAAGGTATAAAGGTGATCTTTTAGAGTTTACAAAAGGAATAAAAGAAATTAAAAGACTTAAAAATGGAGATAAAGTATTAATAAGTGAAGCATGTAGTCACCATAGGCAAAAAGGAGATATAGGAAGAGATAAAATACCAAAATTCCTACAGGAAATATCAGGAGTAAATCTTAATTTTGATTGGAGTTCAGGTCATAGTATACCAGAAGATATATCTAGTTATTCTCTAATTGTCCATTGTGGAGGATGTATGATTAATAGAAAGGAAATGATTTCACGAATTAAAAATGCTTCGCAAAAAAATATACCAATAATAAATTATGGGATTTTTTTAGCATATAAACATGATATATTAAAAAGATCTTTAGAAATTTTTCCAGAATTAAACTAAATATGTTTCACGTGAAACATATTTATAAAAATAAACTGACAGCCATAATTATAGTGCTGTCAGTTTATTGATTATTATAGTATATTTTAGTATAATTTGAATTATAGACATAATTTAAATAGGAGGGAGATTTTATGGAAAAAAGAATGTTATCACCTCAAGAAGTAGCTGATGCTACTATTAAAGCAGCCGAAGGTAAAACTAAATTAAACTTTATACAAACATTTCTTTTAGGAATATTTGCTGGAGTTTTTATTGGATTTGGTACTCATGGATATTTAACCGTAACACAAACTCTAGGAAATATTGATGTAGGGTTGTCAAAATTAATAGGAGCATCAGTTTTCCCTGTAGGACTTATGTTAGTTCTCATGGCAGGAGCTGAGCTTTTCACCGGTAACAATCTTATGACAATAGCACTTGTAGATAAAAGAATCACCTTTAAAAGTTTGTCTAAAAACTGGATTATTGTATATGTGGGAAATTTTATAGGATCTATTTTACTTGCATATGCTATATATAAATCCGGATTATATTCTGGAGATAACATAAAAAATTTAGCTATTTCTGTAGGAGAAGCTAAATTATCACTTTCATTTCATGACGCATTAATAAGAGGTATATTATGCAATATGATTGTAACATTGTCTGTTTGGTTTGCTACTGCAGCAAAAGATATAACTGGCAAAATATTAGCAATATGGTTTCCTATAATGCTTTTTGTTTTATCAGGATTTGAACATAGTATTGCAAATATGTTCTTTTTACCTATAGCAAAATTTGTAGGGTTAGAATCAACTTGGTTAAATATATGGTTAAATAATTTAATACCAGTAACAATAGGTAATGTTATTGGGGGAGGGATTATAGTATCAGGAGTATATTATTTAACGTATATACTACCGAATAAAAGAACAAAAAAATCATAATAGTAATTATTAAATATGGTATAATTATGATAATTAATTTGAATTGAGGTGATGAATTGATTTATCTAGACAATGCTGCAACTACATTTAAAAAACCTGAGGTTGTTTATGAAAAAATTATAGAAAGCATGAGAGAATATGGAGCTAATCCAGGTAGGGGAGGTCATAAATTATCCTTAAAAGCAGGAAGGGGAATTTATGAAACAAGAGAAATTTTAGCAAAATTATTTAATATAAATAACCCTATGAATATAATATTTACTTATAATGCTACAGAAGCTCTTAATTTAGGAATAAAAGGTTTACTTGAAAAAGGGGACCATGTAATAACTACAACTATGGAACATAATTCAGTGTTACGTCCAATTAAAGCTCTTGAAAAGTTTGGTGTAGAAAATACTATAGTTAAGTGTGATAGTGAAGGATTTGTAAAATTAGATGATATAAAAAAATCAATTAAAAACAATACAAAATTAATAGTTACAACTCATGCATCAAATGTTACTGGAACAATATTACCTGTAAAAGAAATAGGAGAATTAGCAAAATCGAATAATATTACTTATATGGTAGATTGTGCACAAACAGCAGGAGTCTATAATATAGATGTAGAGAGTATGAATATAGATATATTAGCATTTGCTGGTCATAAAAGTCTTCTTGGACCTCAAGGAACAGGTGGATTATATATAAAAGAAGGTATAAATATACGAAACCTAAAAGAAGGTGGGACAGGAAGCAAATCTCATGAATTAGTTCAACCTAGTATATTACCAGATAGATATGAAAGTGGAACTCCAAATACTCCAGGGATTATAGCTCTTGGTGCAGGAGTTAAATATATATTAGATAAAGGCATAGAAAATATAAGAAATCATGAAATAGAACTTTTGAAATTCTTTATAAATGAAATAAAGGATGTAGAAGGGGTTATATTATATGGACCAAATGATGTATCAAAGAGAGCACCTGTAATACTTCTGAATATAGGTGATGAAGATTCCTCAGAAGTTAGTTATATATTAGATAGTGTTTTTGATATAGCTACAAGATCAGGACTTCATTGTGCACCGCTTGCACACAAAACAATAGGAACGTTAGAAAGGGGAGCTGTAAGATTTAGTATTGGTCCTTTTAATACTAAAGATGATATAGGTAAAACTATAGAAGCAATAAAGCAGATAGCTCATGAAGCAACTTGTGATTAAAATAGGGGAAGGAAGAAGAGAATGTATAGTATTTTAGAGACGTTAGATTTATATAGAAGTCAAGTATTACTGGGACTTATATTATTTTCTTTGCTATTATTTTTATTATTTTTAATACAAGAATACAGAGTGTCAAAACTAAAGAAAAAATATAAAAAATTATTAGTGGGAAACGATGGAAAAAATTTAGAAGAAATTTTGTTTAAAAATATAGATATGATAGATAGTATGAAATTAAGAATAAAGAACTTAGATGAAAAATCAGATTTACTAAATGAAAAAGTAAAGAGTTCTATACAAAAAGTTGGCATGATAAGATATAATGCCTTTGATGATATGGGTAGTGATTTGAGTTTCTCTGTAGCTCTACTAGATGAAAATGATACTGGACTTGTAATATCTAATTTATATGGTAGGAATGAATCTATAAGCTATGGAAAACCTGTTATTAATGGGGAATCAGAATATAAATTGTCTATTGAAGAAATACAAGCAATAGATAGAGCAAAGCGAAAATCTCTTTATATGGAAGATAAAGTGAGAAGGGCTACTAGGTAAAGTTTAAAATGAAAATCTTATTTATAATAAATCCAGTAGCAGGTAAAAATAGAAAAAAAGATATAATTCCCATAATTAAAAATAAATTTAAAAGTACAGATCATAAATATATTATAACTCAAACTAAAGAAATAGATGATGCAAGATTAATAACAATGAAATACTTAAAACAAGACTATGAAATAATAGTTGCTATAGGTGGAGATGGAACAGTAAGAGAAGTAGCCAGTGGAATAAAGGAAATGAATAAAGGAATACTTGGAATTATACCAATGGGTACAGGAAATGATTTAGCTAGAACATTAAATTTACCGCTAAGTCCAAGTAAGGCACTAGATAGGATATTAGATTATAATATTAAAAATATTAATATTGCAAATGTAGAAGAAAATAAATTTTTAAATGTGGCAAGTATAGGTTTTGATGCTGAAATAGTAAAAAATACAAAAATCTTCAAAGGTCTATTTAAAGGCAAATTAGCTTATACTTTAGGTGTTTTAAGAACTCTCTTTATATTTAAACCTAAAAGTGTGACTATTAAATATAATGGTATTGAAAAGAATGAGAAGGTATTATTAGTAGCTGTAGCAAATGGTAACTATTATGGTGGTGGAATGATGATATCACCTAATTCTAAAATAGATGACAATCAACTAGATATTTGTATAATAAAAAATATATCAAAAATAAAATTATTATTTTTATTTCCATCTGTTTATAATGGTAAACATGGTAAATATAAAAAATATGTAGAGTTTATACGTGCAAATTCTTTAAATATATATTCAAAAGAAAAAATATTTTTAAATATTGATGGAGATATTTTAGAAAAAAAAGGATTAATACAATTTAATTTATATAATAAAAATATTAAAGTAATCGGTTAATGAATAAATAAACCTCCTATACAAATACTACTAGTAGTATTTGTATAGGAGGTTTACTAGTATGAAGAGAGTATCAATTCAAGATGGATTAAATGAATTAGCTTATGAGCTAAAAAAAAGAGGTTATGAGATAGTTGATCATGATTCAGATGCATACATATATATGGCAGATGGTTATGATATATCTAATTTAACAAATATGATTGATATGAATATGGGTGAAGATATGAATAATTCAAAAGGCATTTTACTTATAAATGCTTCAAATAAAAATATAGATCAAATAGAGCAAATATTAAATAAAGGATATTATACTCCATTATTTTAATAAAAGTTAAATTAAAGATTAAATTTAATCTTTAATTTAACTTTTTGTTGTCTATATTTAATTTGGATATAGAGTATATAATAGAAGTAGAAATAATTCTTGCCATTTTCATTACTATATTTAGGCGAGTGTTTTGAAGTAAAATAAACTCCATAAAACCAGATATATTTACAACTCCTGTTATATGAATATTACCTACAAGTGGGAGTTCTTTGTTAACACCTGATCCTGGTTTTAAAGGGCCATCCCAGACACTTATAAAACCTACTCTATTATATATACCTAAAGAAGCATCAATAGCTATTACAAATGGGTTATCAAATTTTTCATCTATAACATTAATATACTTAATTAGATTTTTAGCATGAACTGGCTTTTCTAAAGTACCATAAACATGAATATTTTTAGTGTTTAGAAATAATCCTTTATCTAAAAAGTGTCCAACAAGAGGTCCTAAGGAATCTCCTGTAGACTTATCAGTTCCTATACATATTATAACCATATCTGAATAAACCGGACTGTAAGTTTCTGATAATTTATTTAATAGAATATTAGAAAATGCAGATGTAGCAAAATCAGAATTACAATCTATAGAATTGTTATTTTGATTCAACATATTTAAACCTCCATATGGATGAGACATTATATTAGATATAAATATTATTTATTTTATAATTAATAATATGATTTTATCCAATATACTATAAAAAATACTATATTTTATTTAAATATATTAGCTATATGAATAATTTAGAATATTGAATATCAATATATATACCCAAATTTTTATAATTATATTTAAAATTATTCTTGACAAGTATGTATATCTTTGATATAGTACTAAGAGTCGTCAGGAAAGCTTGTCTTTTTAAAGAGAAAAAAGAACTTAAAAGAAAATAAAAAAAGTTCTTGACAAGTTACTTAAAACCTGATATAGTATTAAGAGTCGCTAGCAAACAGCGACAACAAATTGGTCTTTGAAAACTGAACAGTGTAGATAACAACAACTTATAAGTTGTAAAATTATAAAGCTAAATTAAGCTAACGTTTGATTCAATTTTGGGTCAAAGGAAAACAAACTTTAAATTTTTATTGAGAGTTTGATCCTGGCTCAGGACGAACGCTGGCGGCACGCCTAACACATGCAAGTCGAGCGAGAAAATTAAAATTGATTCTTCGGATGATTTTTTAATCTTTCTAGCGGCGGACGGGTGAGTAACGCGTGGGAAACCTGCCCTATACAGGAGGATAGCCTCGGGAAACCGGGATTAATACTCCATGAAACTCTAGCACCGCATGGTGCATGAGTCAAAACTCCGGTGGTATAGGATGGTCCCGCGTCCCATTAGCTAGTTGGTAAGGTAACTGCTTACCAAGGCAACGATGGGTAGCCGGCCTGAGAGGGTGATCGGCCACACTGGAACTGAGACACGGTCCAGACTCCTACGGGAGGCAGCAGTGGGGAATATTGCACAATGGGGGAAACCCTGATGCAGCGATGCCGCGTGAGCGATGAAGGTCTTCGGATCGTAAAGCTCTGTCCTTAGGGAAGAATTTTGACGGTACCTAAGGAGGAAGCCCCGGCTAACTACGTGCCAGCAGCCGCGGTAATACGTAGGGGGCGAGCGTTGTCCGGAATCACTGGGCGTAAAGGGAGCGTAGGCGGCTTTGTAAGTCAGATGTTAAAGCCATTGGCTTAACCAATGTAAGCATTTGAAACTACAAAGCTTGAGTACAGGAGAGGAGAGTGGAATTCCTAGTGGAGCGGTGAAATGCGTAGATATTAGGAGGAACACCAGTGGCGAAGGCGACTCTCTGGACTGTTACTGACGCTGAGGCTCGAAAGCGTGGGGAGCAAACAGGATTAGATAC
>NZ_LR130785.1:0-177119 GCF_900626135.1 Senegalia massiliensis | reverse complement strand
AGTGACGATAGCGAAGGGGTCACACCTGTTCCCATCTCGAACACAGAAGTTAAGCCCTTCAGCGCTGATGGTACTTAGGTGGTAACGCCTTGGGAGAGTAGGACGTTGCTGGTTTTTTTATGCTCATTTTTAATAATTTCCCGGGAAATTGTCATATAAAGTCGGAAAATAAAGCTTAAATATTTATAATAAACTTCCTTTTAAACATATAAAATGTTTAGAGGAGGTTTTTTAATGGATAGGAATTCTATGAAAGCAGGGTTTATATATATAGGAACAATAATAGGGGCAGGATTTGCATCTGGAAAAGAGATCTCTTATTTTTTTGGAGTTTATGGAACAAAAGGAATATATGGAGTTTTAATAACAGCTATACTATTTTCTATAATACCTATGATAATTTTATATAGAATTAAACAAGATAAAGTAAAGAGTTATGACGACCTATTACAAAAGATATTAGGCAGAGGATTTGGTAATATTGTAGATAAAATATTAAGTCTATATTTATTTATAAGTTACTCCATAATGATTTCTGGAGGAGCTACAATAATAAAAGAAAGATTACATATAAATTTTATTTATGGAATAATTATAATGTCATTTTTAACATTAGTAGTTTTTTTATTTAGTATGAAGGGGCTCTCTTATGCAAATTCAATTTTAATACCTATTTTAATTGTTGGAATAGTAGTCATAGGATTTTTAATAATAAACAATAATGGATTAAACTTTAGCAATAATGATGGTATTAATATAACTAAAAATGGTAATTGGATAACTTCAGCTATATTATACGTAAGTTATAATAGTTTATCTTCCATTGTAATACTTGTTACAATAGAATCATTATTAAAGACTAAAAAACAAATAATTAAGGTAGGTATATTTGGTGGAAGTATATTAGGTTTAATGGCTTTATTTATATTAATACCTATATTAATTAAGTATAATGATATATTAGGAGCTGAAGTCCCTATGTTAATTATAGCATCTAATATAAGTAGTTTGTTTTTATATATTTATGCATTTATAATATTATCTGCTATGTTTACTACAGCAATAGGAAGTGGATTTAGCTTAATAACAAGAATAAATAAAGAAACTAATATAAATAAAAATATCTTGGCTTTTATATTACCTTTACTATCCTTTCCGCTATCATACATAGGATTTTCTAAATTAATATCTACACTATATCCATTATTTGGATATCTTGGCTTATTTATAATTTTATTTATAGTAATAGAGAACTTATGCTATTTATGTGGTTTGAAAGTATTTTATAAAAACTATAAATAATGATATAATAGACTAAAGATAAAATAAGGAAGGAAATATTATGAATATAATAGATATAATAATCATTTTAATTATAGGTTTAAGTGCTTTAAATGGCTGGAATAGAGGATTTATACTATCCTTATTTAGTTTTTTGAAAATATTTATAGCTATAATTATTGCTAGGGCAATTTATCCATATTTAGTTGAATTTTTAAATGAATATACTGGATTTTATCCATATATAAAAGAATATATATATCCTAAAATTAATGGTTTTATGAATAATCAGGCTATTTTTTCTGCAGATACTATTACTAACTTAATTATAAGTCTAGCCATAATGATATTTTTGTACTTTATAATTAACATAGTTTTATCTGCATTTATAAGAATAGTAGATGGATTTTTTAAACTTCCTGTATTAAAATCTTTCAATAAATTTACAGGATTTTTATTTGGAGCTATAAAAGGAGTTTTAATTGTGTTTATAATATATGCATTATTAACACCTATAATAGCTTTAAATACAGACAGCTTTATTTCAGTCAAAACACATCAATCTGTTTTAGGAAATTTATTTTATAATCCTGATATTATAATTAATTATTTACAATCTAATTTTCTATACTTACTAAACTTATTATAGATTATATCTATAATAGGTTGTTTTTGTGGATAAAATGATATAATTAATATATATTGATTAGAGGAGATGATTTTCGTGGTAAAAGAAATAGATGCAAGAGAACAGGCTTGTCCAAAACCAGTAATAATGACTAAGAAAGCTTTAGAATCTATGGATAAAGGTGAAATAGATGTAATTGTAGATAATGAAGTAGCTAAAGAAAATGTTTCAAAATTATCTAAGAGTATGAATTTAGAATATAGTGTTTCAAAAGATAATGAAAATTTTATTATTAATATAGTTAAAGGTGAAAAAGATAATGTTAAAGAGGAAGAAGATACAAACATTTGTAAACCAAACCTTTTTAAAGATACTACTATAATTATAAATTCTGATAAAATGGGAGAAGGAAATGATGAATTAGGAAAAATACTTATAAAAGGATTCATTTATTCACTTACTGAATCACTTCCATATCCATCTACATTAGTATTTTATAATAATGGAGTAAAGCTTACAGTAGAAGGTTCTGAATGTCTAGAAGACTTAAAGACATTAGAAGAAGCTGGGGTGGAAATATTATCTTGTGGAACATGTTTAGATTATAATAATATTGCAGATAAACTAAGTGTAGGTGGAGTTACAAATATGTACACTATAGTTGAAAAGATAAAAAATTCTACAAATACAATAACAATATAAGAGGTGTGAAGTTTGTTAAATAATGAAATGTATGTTATAGCATTTGATTCTACCCATCATGCTATAAAGTCAGAAAAAGAAATAAAAAGTCAAAAAATTAATATTAAAACTATTCCTACACCTAGAGAAATTTCTGTAAGTTGTGGTTTATCCATAAAATTTGATTATAATGATTTAAATTGGATAAAAGATATAATACATGAAAATAATCTTTCTACTTCAGGAATATATAAAATTTATAAAAAAGAAGGAAAGAGAGTAGCAGAAAAGTTAATTTAGAGGTGATAAAGTGGATTTTAATTTAAAAGATATTAATGTGGATACTTCCTTACTTGTAACAGTACTTTCAACTGTTTTACAAGTAATACTTATTTTATTTATAGCTGGAACATTTATTGCTATAGTTAAAAAATTAATCGATAGGTTTTTTGATAATAGAAAAAATTCAAATTTCAATAAAATGGATGGAGCAAAAGCAGATACATTATCTTCTACTGCAAAAAGTGTATCTAAGTATGTTATTTATTTTATTGCAGGAATATCAATCCTTGAATCTTTTGGAGTAGATACTAAAGGGATAATAGCTGCAGCTGGTATAGGTGCTATAGCTATAGGTTTTGCAGCCCAAAACTTAGTTGAAGATATTATAACAGGTTTTTTCATATTGTTTGAAGACCAATTTTCAGTAGGTGATTATATAGCTGTAGATGGAATTGATGGAACAGTAGAAGAACTTGGTTTAAGAGTAACTAAAATACGTGGTTTTGATGGTGCTTTAAATATAATTCCAAATAGAAAAATAGAAATAGTTACTAACAAGATTAGGGGTAAAATGCGTGCATTAGTTGATGTAGGTATAGCCTATGAAGAAGATATAGATAAAGCTATAGAAGTCATTAAAAGAGTTGCAGAAGAATATAAAGAAGAAAATGAAGATATATTAGAAGGTCCTACTGTATTAGGGGTATCTAATCTAGGAAGTTCTGATGTTGTAATATCAGTAGTAGCAAAAACAAAACCTATGAGTCAGTGGGGAGTAGAGAGAGAATTAAGAAGAAGAATAAAGAATACTTTTGATAAAGAAGGCATAGAGATACCTTATCAAAAAAGAGTTATATATAACAAAAAAGAAGAATAATTTTAAAAAATATATTTTTAGTGTATAATAAAGACAGAGAAATTCTGTCTTTATTAAATATTATAGAGGTGAAGTAAATGAATACTATAGGACTGAAATCTGGAGATGTAATAAGATTAAAAAAGGTTCATCCATGTGGAGAGGATAAATGGGAAGTTTTGAGATCAGGAGTAGATTTTAAGTTAAGATGTATTGGTTGTGATAGAACAGTTTGGATACCAAGAAGAAAATTAGATAAGAGAATAAAATCTATTGTAAATGATCAGTAAAGTAAACAAAACAAAAATGTAATTGGACAAATAATTTTATTTTTAGTAAAATATAGATTAAGGAAAACGTTTTTAAAAAAGTGGGGGTGTAATGATGAAATTAAATTATTCAAAGAGAATGGATGGAATAAAAGCATCAGAAATTAGAGAGTTGTTGAAATTAACTCAACAACCTGAAATAATATCATTTGCTGGAGGATTACCTGCTCCTGAATTATTTCCAGTAGAAGAAATAAAAGAAATGAGTATGAAAGTATTAGAGGATATGGGAACAAAAGCTCTTCAATATGGACCTACTGAAGGATATGATCCTTTAAGAGAGAAAATAGCTAAGAGAATGAAAAAATATGGTGTAGATACAGACATGAAAAACATATTAATTACTAGTGGTTCTCAACAAGGTCTTGATTTTACAGGAAAGATATTTTTAGATAAAGATGATGTAGTATTATGCGAAAGTCCTAGTTACCTTGGTGCATTAAATGCATTTAAAGCTTATGAACCTAAATTCATTGAAATTCCAACAGATGATGATGGAATGAATGTGGAAGAGCTAGAAAAGGTGTTAAAAACTACAGATAATGTTAAAGTACTTTATGTAATACCAGATTTTCAAAATCCATCTGGAAGAACTTGGTCTGTAGAGAGAAGAAAAAAAGTAATAGAACTTGCTAATAAATATAATTTACCAATAGTTGAGGATAATCCTTATGGAGAATTAAGATTTGAAGGAGAAATGCCTCCATCTATAAAATCTTTTGATACAGAAGGTAGAGTAATATTTTTAGGAACTTTCTCTAAAACATTATGTCCAGGATTTAGATTAGGTTGGACTTGTGCAGATTATGAAGTATTAAATAAATATATACTTATAAAGCAAGGTGCAGATTTACAAGCTAGTACTTTTTCACAGATGATTTTAGATAGGTTTTTAACTGAATATGATTTAGATGAACATATTGAAAAGATAAAATCAGTATATAGTAAAAGACGTGATTTAATGATTAAAACTATGAGAGAAGAATTTCCAGAGGATATAGAATTCACTGTGCCAGAAGGTGGATTATTTACTTGGGTAACATTACCTGAAAGTATAAATGCACGTGACCTGGCTACTAAATGTATAGAAAAGAAAGTAGCTTTTGTTCCGGGAGGATCATTCTATCCTAATGGTGGAAACGAAAATACACTTAGGATAAATTATTCAAATATGGATGAAGAGAGAATAGTAATTGGAGTTAAAAGACTTGCAGAATCTATAAAAGAGATGATTTAAATAATAAAATCTTGAGGAAGTTTCCTCAAGATTTTATTTGCATATATACTATAAAAATGGTATAATATATTGATGGAAACATCCTTGCCCTTTTTTTAGGGCCAAAGTCCATAAGGAGGTGAAATAGATGAGAAATTATGAAGGAGTATTTATATTTGAAACTTCTTTAGAAGAAGAAAAAAGAAATGGTATTTTTGATAAATTTAAAAATATTATAGAAGCAAAAGGTGAAATCACAAACATTGATGAATGGGGAGTTAGAAAACTTGCTTATGAAATCAATGATTTAACAGAAGGATACTATATAGTGATGACATTTAATTCTGAAACTGAAGTTGTTAAAGAATTGGAAAGAGTTGCAAAGATTACAGAAGGTATAATGAGACTTATGGTAGTAAGAGACGAACAGTAAATTAGAGGGGGTCGAACTTTGTGAATAAAGTGATTTTAATTGGAAGATTAACGGCGGACCCAGAATTAAGATTCTTAGCCGGAAATGGAACAGCTGTTTCTACATTTACACTGGCAGTAGATAAGAATCTATCTCGAGATAAAAGACAAGAATTTGAACAGCAAGGAAAGCCTACAGCAGATTTCTTGAGGACCGTAGTTTGGGGAAGACAAGCAGAAAATTGTGCAAATTATCTTTCTAAAGGTAGACTTGTAGCAGTTGAAGGTAGAATAGAAACAAGAAGCTATGAAAATGCACAAGGGCAAAGAGTATACATGACTGAAGTTATAGCTGAAAGAGTTCAATTTCTAGAGTGGGGAGATAATAATAATTCTTCAAACAAGGGCTATAATAATAGTTCCAATAATGACTCTATGGACTTCTCTGGTGCTGATGGATTCCAACCTGTAGACGATGAAGATATTCCATTCTAAAGGAGGGAAATGAAAATGGCAAGAAGAAATTTTGGTAGAAGAAGAAAAGTATGTAATTTTTGCGTAGATAATGTTGATCATATAGATTATAAAGATTTAAATAGATTAAAAAAATATGTTACTGAAAGAGGTAAAATTCTTCCAAGAAGAATTACAGGTACTTGTGCTACTCATCAAAGAGGAGTTACAAGAGCTATAAAAAGAGCTAGAACAGTAGCATTATTACCATATACAGCAGAATAAATTAAAAGAAGGAGAAATCCTTCTTTTTTTAATTGTATTGTTGTTAAATCTAGTGGAAATATAATATAATATATTATAATACATTCTTATGAAATTAAAGGAGATGAAATATTTGGGGTTCAAAAATGATAACATTGATATAACTAAAAACATAAGAGTTATAGAGTGGTTAAAAATAGAAATGTTGAATTCAGTCTCTTTATTATTTAATCTTTTATATAAAGGAGTAAAAGAAGGACAAGAGGCTTTACTTGATTGCTTAGCAAATATTATATTAGTTACTTATTTGTTAGGAAAAAGACTTGGTTTATCTTTTGAAGAAATTGATAATAAAGTTGAAAAAAAAGTAAAACTGGGAATTGCAGAAAATCATAAGATAGAAAATTGGTATGGAGATTTAAATAGATTTTTAGAGTATTTTAAAAAGATTAGAAAATAAGAGGTGAGATTTTTGAATTTAAATGAAAAGACACGTATTATAACTGAATCTGCAGTTATTGTGTCACTTATGACTATATTTGTATTTTTAGGGTTATATTTAACTCCAATAATATTATTGATATACCCAGTTCCATTTATTATATTAGGAATAAGGCATAATGTTAAATCTAGTATACTTACAGTATTTGCTTCTTTTATACTGGTTTCAATATTAATAGATCCTCTTACTGCTTTATTTGTAACTATAATTTTTGGACCATTAGCAGTAGCTATTGCTTATATGATTAATAGAAAATATAATTCATATAAAATCATAGTGATTGGTACAATTGTATCCTTTATATCAATAGTAACATCATTAATTATCACAGGATATATTACAGGAGTTAATTTTTATGACTTATTAAAAGAACAGGTAGATTTTATATTATCTACACAAGAAAGTCTTCTTAAAGAGATGGAAATATCTTCTTATCGAATAGAAGAATTAATAGATAAATATACAATTTTATTAGATAATACTATACTTATATTTCCTGCTATGTTGATAATAGTTTCTCTTTTTACTAACTATATAAATTATTTTATATCCATTGCTACATTGAAAAGACTTAGATATAAAAATATAAAGATGCCTTTGTTTTCTAAATTTAGATTACCAAGTAATATAGGAAGTGGAATAGTAGTTATTGCTATATTATCGTTTATCATAAGCTACTATAAATTGTTTAATTATGATACAATAACTTTAAATATATCTATATTAGTTGTATTTTTGTTTTTCTTGCAAGGATTAGCTGTTATAGTATATTTACTTAATAAAACTAACATTAATAGTATATTAAGAGGAGTTATAATAGCATTTTTAATATTATCAAGTCCACTTATGTTAATAATATCATTTGTAGGTTTAGTAGATACAATAATGGATTTTAGAAAATTAAAAGAGGACAAATAGTGGAGGCTTAATAATGGCTAGAGAAAAAGGTTTTAAATTTTTAAATTTTGATAATAAGATATACTTATTTATAATAGGTATATTTGTATTAATACTGTTTTTTTATGAACCAATAATAGCAGGTGTAGGTGTTTTACTTTTAGCTTACTTAATATTCAATCATTGGCGAAATGTTCATATTAGAAAAGTTGAATGGACAAAATATATAGAAGGACTAATGGATGAATTTGATTCGGCAACAAAGCATGCTATACTTAATTTACCTTTACCTTTTATGATGATAGAATTAGATGGAAAGATTAGCTGGTATAATCCTCGATTTAGCGAAATGGTTGAAGAAAGAGATATATTAGAGGAAAACATAGAAGATATTGTACCTTCTTTTAATATTAAAGATATAACCAGTGATAAAAAAGATAAAAATATAGATGTAGTATTTAAAGATAGAAATTATAAAATATTATATAATATAGTAAAGGTAAATAAGAAAAATTCAGATAAAGATTATTTAATTATGCTCTATTGGTTAGATAATACTACACTTACTATATTAAAACAAAAATATAATGATGAAAAAATGAATATATGTTTAGTAGAAGTTGATAATTATGATGAGGTAATGAAAGATACTGATGAAACAAAAAGACCTATAGTACTTGCAGAGATAGATAAGAAGTTAAATACATTTACCTCTAGAATAAACGGATTTATAAGAAAATATGAAACAGATAAATATATAATTGTATTTGAAAATCAACATTTATCTAACTTAGAAAATAAAAAGTTTGCAATATTAGATGATATAAGAAATATAGACAAAGGAAATAAAACTGCAGTTACACTTAGTATGGGAATAGGTGTAAATGGGAAAAGTCCTGCAGAGAGTTATGAATTTGCAAGAGGTGCAATAGATATAGCTCTTGGTAGAGGTGGAGATCAGGCTGTAGTTAAAAAAATAGAAAAATTAAGTTTTTATGGAGGAAAGAGTAAAGCAGTTGAAAAAAGAACTAAAGTTAAAGCAAGAGTTATAGCACATGCTTTACGTCAGTTAATTGATCAAACAGACAAAGTATTCATAATGGGTCACCAGAATCCTGATATGGATAGTTTAGGAGCAGCAATAGGTGTTTTAAGTGCTGTTAAGTATAGAAATAAAGAAGGGTACATTGTACTTTCTGAAGTGAATCCTTCTATAAAAAACTTATATAATAAGTTAAAAGAAGAACATCCTGAATATATGGATTATATTATATCTCCTGAGGAAGCTATAGACATGGCAGAAAATGACTCTTTATGTGTAGTAGTGGATATTCATAGACCTAGTTCTACTGAAGCACCAGATTTATTGGAAATAGTAGATAAAGTAGTACTTATAGACCATCATAGAAGAGGAGCAGAGTTTATAGAAAATCCATTGTTAGTATATTTAGAACCATATGCCTCTTCAACTTGTGAGTTAATTACTGAGATATTATATTATTTAATGAGTGAAAAAATGGAAATAGAAAAATTTGAAGCAGAAGCTTTATTATCAGGTATAAGTGTTGATACTAAAAGTTTTACATTTAAAACAGGAGTTAGAACATTTGAAGCTGCCTCTATGCTTAGACGAGCTGGGGCTGATACTACTTCAGTTAGATTATTATTTCAGGATGATTTAGAAACATTTACTACTAAAGCTAAAGTTGTAGAAAGGGCTAAAGTTGTAGGTAATGGTAAAGTAGCGATTTCATATATGGATGTAGATGCAGATAATTCAATACTTATTGCAGCACAGTCAGCTGATGATTTACTTAATATAAATGGTATTTCAGCTTCATTTGTGCTTGTACCGTCAGATAATAGAATTCATATATCTGGAAGATCATTAGGGGATATAAGTGTACAGTTAATACTTGAAAAATTAGGAGGCGGAGGTCACTTGACAGTGGCAGGAGCTCAGTTAGACAATGTAGATATAGAACAAGCAAAATCTAAGCTTGAACAAGCAATAGATGAATTTCTTAAGGAAGGTGAGGAATAATGAAAGTGATTTTATTAGAGAATGTAAAAGGATTAGGTAAAAAAGGAGATTTAGTAAATGCAAAAGATGGCCATGCAAGAAACTATCTCTTACCAAAGAAACTTGCTAAAGAAGCAACAGATGGAAATGTAAAACAATTAAAAGAGCAAAAGAAAGCAAAGAAATTAAAAAAACAAGAAGAAAAAGAAGAAGCTTTAGAACTTAAAGAAAAGCTTTCAGAGATAATAGTTAAAATAAAAAGTAAAGCAGGAGAAGAAGGTAAATTATTTGGTTCTGTTACAACTAAAGATATAGCAACTGCTCTAAGGAAACAAGAAAATATTAAAATAGATAAAAGAAAAATAGTATTAGATAATAATATAAAAACACTTGGTACTACTATTGTAAAGGTAAAAGTATATCCAGAGGTTACGGCAGACCTTAAAGTACAAGTAGTTGAGCAATAAATAGTAGGTACAGTTTAACTGTACCTAATTTATTAGAGGTGAAAAAATGGAAGAAAACTTAAAGAAACTAGGAAATATTCCTCCACATAGTATAGAGGCAGAACAGTCAGTACTTGGAGCTATGATATTAGATAAAGATGCAATAATAGCAGCTTTAGAAATTATAAGGTCAGAAGATTTTTATAAAGAAGCTAATGGAGAAATATTTGAATCAATATTAGAATTATATAATAGAAATGAACCAGTAGACCTCATAACTTTATCTGAAGAATTAAAGAAAAGAGATACATTAGAAGCAGTAGGTGGAGTAGGATATCTTACAGACCTTTCAGATGGTGTATCCACAACTTCTAATATAAAATCTTATTGCGAAATAGTAGAAGAAAAATCATTATTAAGAAGACTTATAAAAGCATCAAATGAAATAATAAGTGAAGGATATAAAGATGATAAAGAAATAGAAAATATTATAGAGTTAGCTGAAAAAAGAATTTTTGAAATAACTCAAAAACAAAGACATGAAGGCTTTACTACAATGAAAACCGCACTTATGGAAACTCTTTCTCGCATTGAAGAAATGAGCAAATTAGGAGGAGGTATTACAGGTATACCTACTGGGTTTTCTGATTTAGACAATAAAACTTCTGGTCTTCAAAAATCTAACTTAATACTTGTAGCAGCAAGACCATCCATGGGTAAAACTGCTTTTTCAGTAAACATAGCACAAAATAGTGCTTTAAAAGGAAGTACTGTAGCTATATTTAGTTTGGAGATGTCAAAGGGACAATTAGTACAACGTATGCTTAGTTCTGAAGCACATATTGAAATACAAAAGATATTATCTGGAGATTTATTAGAAGAAGAATGGATTAGGCTTAGTAAATCAATGGGTCCATTATCTCAAGCTAAAATATTTATTGACGATACACCTGCAATATCTCTTGCTGAAATGAAAGCTAAATGTAGAAAATTAAAAATGGAACATGACTTAGATTTAGTAATGATTGATTATCTACAATTAATGTCTGGAGATGGAAGAACTGAAAATAGACAACAAGAGATATCAAAGTTATCTAGAGGATTAAAAGAAATGGCAAGAGAATTAGATATAGCTGTAATGGCTCTATCTCAATTATCTCGTGCTCCTGAACTTAGATCAGACCATAGGCCTATAATGAGTGATTTAAGAGAATCAGGTGCTATAGAGCAAGATGCTGATGTAGTTATGATGCTTTATCGTGATGAATATTATCACCCAGATACTGAAAAAAAGAATATAGGTGAAGTTATAATTACAAAGCAGCGTAATGGACCTACTGGAACTGTTGAGTTAGTGTGGATGGGACAATTCACAAAATTCTTAAATATGGAAAGGTATAGGGAATAATAAAAAGATTTATTGACATAAAAAAGGGTATATAGGAGACTAATAGGGTATTATAATAGTTACACAAAGAAGGGATGAACAAAGTTGGATAATACAAAAATATTAGATCTTAATAAAGATGTAAAATGGATTGGAATATTGGACCCTACTCTTATAACTTTTGACGTAGTTATGGAAACAAAGTATGGTACAACTTATAATTCATATTTTATAGACGCTGATAAAAAGGCTATAGTTGAAACATCAAAGGAAACTTATAAAACTGATTATATAGAAAAAGTAAAGCGAGTAGTAAACCCTGAAGAAATTGAATATATAATAATGAATCATACAGAACCTGATCATTCTGGCAACCTTAAGCATTTGCTTAAAATAGCTCCAAATGCCACTGTAGTTGCAAGTAAGTCAGCAATAAACTTTTTAAAGCATATGATAAATTTTGAATTTAAATATATGGAAGTTAAAGATGGAGATACATTAGACTTAGGAAATAAAACTCTTAGATTTATATCAGCACCTTTTCTTCATTGGCCAGACACTATGTATACCTATTTAGAAGAAGATAAAATATTATTTACTTGTGACTCATTTGGTTGTCATTATTGTGATGAAAAGATGTTTGATGATGAAGTAGGGAATTTTGATGATGCATTCAAATATTATTTTGATGTAATATTAAAACCATTTAGTAGTTTTATGCTTAAGGCTATAGACAAAATAGAAGATTTAGATATAGATACTTTAGCCCCAGGACATGGTCCTATATTAAGAAATAATTGGGAAAAGTACGTAAATTGGTCAAAAGAACTATCTGAGCCTATAGAAAAAAAAGAAAAGAAAATCTTTATACCTTATGTTTCAGCATATGGTAATACAAAAAAAATGGCAGAAAAAATTAAAGAAGGTATAGAATCAGTAGAAAATATAAATGTAGATTTAGAAGATATAGAGCATATGGATCAGTTTGAATTAGAAGAAAAAATTGAACGATCAAATGCAATTATAATAGGATCTCCAACTATAAACCAAAATACATTGCTTCCTATATATAAATTATTTGCAGTAATGAACCCTATAACAAATAGAGGTAAGTTAGCAGCTGTGTTTGGATCATATGGATGGGGTGGAGAAGCTATAAGAATAATTGAAGATAATATTAAAAATCATAAATTAAAACTTGCTATGGATTCTCTTAAAACAACATTTGTTCCCTATGAAGAAACCTATGATAAATGTTTTGAATTTGGAAAGGAATTTGCAGAAAAAGTATTAGGAAAAGTAAAGAGTTCTAACTAGAACTCTTTACAAATATATTATATAATTAATATATAATTATAATACTTTAAGGAGATGCTAATATGAGTGTATACTCTAATAGATTAATAATCGAAGAATTAAAATTAGATGATGTATATCAAATGAGTAATTGGGGTAGGCACCATAGTCTACTTTTTAAAGATTATAATTTTCCTGATATGAATGATAAGCAAATATTTGATTGGTATAAATTTAAAGTTAAAAATAAAAATAAAAAAAGTTATTCTATAAAACTTAAAAGTGGAAGGTTAATAGGATATTTAACAATTAGAGAAATTAAACGTTTTAGAAAATTTTCTACTCTAGGATTAGTTTTAGATCCTAATTATATGAATGATGGATATGGTACTGAAGCATTGATAACATTTTTAAATTATTATTTTCAAAATTTAAAAATGAAAAAAATGATTTTGCAAGTAGCCAAATTTAATAAAAGAGCGATAAGATGTTATGAAAAATGTGGGTTTAGATTATTAAAAGAATATTATGATTGTATGGATATTCAAGATATAGATTTATATAGAGAATTGCCTAAAGAACAAGTAAATGACAATTTTAAATTGAGAAACGGGATTAAATACATGGGGTTCTATAAAATGGAAATAACATACAGAGAATATAAAACCCGAACAAAAGACATGTCTCAAAATGTGTATAACTTTGTGGATATGTGGAAAAGATTTAAAGCTAGTCCACAATATATTGATAATAATAATTTGAAAAACACATAATAATGTATACAGATTTAAAACAACTTATAAAATTTAGAATATAAGTTGTTTTTTGTTTTATTATAAACAAATTATATATAATTTGTTTATAATAAAATTCGTATATGATAAACTTCTACAAAAAAATTTAAAAAAATGTTGACAAGCTATAAATAATAATGTATCATAGTAAAAGTGAGTTGGTCACGTTTTCTTAATCAAGACCCATTAGCTCAGTTGGTAGAGCATCTGACTTTTAATCAGGGTGTCCGGCGTTCGAGTCGCCGATGGGTCACCATTTTTTTGGCCCTATGGTCAAGCGGTTAAGACACCGCCCTTTCACGGCGGTAACCCGGGTTCGAGTCCCGGTAGGGTCACCATATTATTTGTGTAATTTTGGGCGCATAGCTCAGTTGGGAGAGCACCTGCCTTACAAGCAGGGGGTCACAGGTTCGAGCCCTGTTGTGCCCACCAAAATGGCCTGGTAGTTCAGTTGGTTAGAATGCCAGCCTGTCACGCTGGAGGTCGAGGGTTCGAGTCCCTTCCAGGTCGCCAACTTAAGTTTTAAGCTATAAGTAGGTTAGCTTATACAATGCTGATATTTCAGCTAAATATAATATTAAAGAAAAAGGCTGGAGAGCGCTGTGACCTCTCTAGTCTTTTTCTCTTTTTTATTTGTTTATTTAGTTTATATTTCCCACCTTAAATCATCACCATAGAATTTAAGAGGGATGAAGTTACTGAATATCCTTGAAAAAGTTCTATCTGTATAAGTATCTGCAAATTCTTTAGGCGATAAATTTGTAGATATTATCATTTTTTTGCCTTCTAATAATCGTGTATTTACAATATTAAATATTTCCGTATTCGTAAATGAATTTGTAAATTCTGTTCCAAGATCATCTATTATAAGAAGGTCAGCAGTAAACAAGAGGTTATACTCATCTTCTCCACTTGAATTATATCTATTAAATTTATGGTTGCTTATTATATCCATTATTTTGAATGCAGTTTGGTATATAACTATATAACCTTTATCCAATAGGGATTTAGCTATGCAATTGGCCATAAATGTTTTTCCAAGTCCAGTTTGTCCATAAAACAGAAGGTTTTCTCTGTTTTCCTTTTCAAAATTTATCACAAATCCTTCAGATATATTTAATATATTCATCATATTTTCACGAGGACTTTTTTCTTCTTCTTCCATATTTTTATCACTGAAAATATTTATATCAAAATTACTAAAGTTTTCTTTTTTTAAAACATTTTCAAGATTACTCATTCCATATGCTCTATTAATAAGTTCTTGCTTGAAACATGAACATTTTTTGCCATTATTTAAATAACCCGTATCTTGACATTTATTACAAGTGTAGTTTATATTTAAGTATTCAAGAGGAATATTATTTTCTGTAAGAAGTATTGCTTTTTCTCTTTTTAATTTTTCGATTTTTGATTTAAGTTTATTTGTAACTTCTTGATAATTTATAGGATTTTCTATTATGCATTTAGATAGAGCAATACTAGTTTGTTTTATTTCAATATCAATATCTTTTATTTGAGGAATTTTAGAATATACTTCTTGTTTTCTAGATTGTTGTTTATAAAGAGCATCATCTCGTTTTTTTTCATATTCTATTAAAATTGATTTTATTATATCTTTATTCAAATTAAATCATCCTTTATTAACCATTAATTTTCTTTTCAAAGTTTTTTCTTACTTTTTTTTCTAATTCCTCTGCAGAATATTTTGTTGTACGTTGTTTAAAATTATGAAATTGAGTATAGACTTTCTTTTTTTGAGGTGAATATTTCTTTTTAGATTTTTCCTCCTTATCTTGTTTTCCAGCTTTAAATTCTTCATTTCGTTTTTCTACATCTTCTAAAGAATTTACATTATCTTTATACCAGTTTTTTAATATACCATCAATATAATCAAAGCTTACTTCACTTATTTTTGTAGTTTCATCACAGGCTCTTAATACTAATTCCATACTAAAACTCCATTCATCAAACCATCTATCAATATATTTCTTTTGTGGCTCACTAGCTATGCCTTTAAGTCCAAGGTATCTTATAACTTTATTATATCTATAAAATTTTTCATCTCTATTACTTAAATATTCATCTAATTTTTCAATATTTGTAATTCCATCAGCATACCAATTTCTTATAATTCCTTCTACAAATGAAAGGTTTCTTCTATTCTTCTTTTCAAGAGAGAATTGAAATGCACGTATTATAACTTCTGGACTCATATTATAATTTTCTATCCATTCATAAATGCGTTTATATTCGTTTGGAGTTATATATCTTTTTATAACTAATCTTATTTCATTAAACATTTCATTGATAATAGGTCTATTTTTAGATTCCACTATTTCATCTGGTGAAGCACTATATGGCTTAATATAATTATTATTTTGTGGTCTTATAATATTGTCAATATATAGTTGTTTAAGATTTAAAAATTCAATTCCATATTCAGCATTATGAGTTTCAGAATATATTTTTTTTACTATACCTTTGGTTTCCCAAAAATCCCAAGCATTTAGCA
Organism: Senegalia massiliensis; assembly: GCF_900626135.1. Classification (NCBI taxonomy): domain Bacteria; kingdom Bacillati; phylum Bacillota; class Clostridia; order Eubacteriales; family Clostridiaceae; genus Senegalia; species Senegalia massiliensis. Next base: position 160,858 of record NZ_LR130785.1, on the reverse strand, counting down.
CATCAGCTAAAGGAATATTTAAATGTTTTGCAATTGTTCTATTGTCAACATTAATATTTTCATCCTTATCTTTTGCATATTTATATCCTAATAAATATACTTTTACATATGTACCATGTGCCATTGGCATAAAATCACTTATAAAAATATTTTCTATAGGGGTATCTCCTAAATCTATATCTGTAGTTTGTACTTTAAAAGTCAAATTAATCACCTTCCAAACCTTTCTTAATAATAATTATAACATAGAGCATACTAATATTAATCATATATTTACTTATTTTAATTAAATAATAATATATCGATAAATATAATTGTATATTAAATTTTTTAAAGGGCAAAAATATATGTGGCTATTAAATTATAAATTTAATTTAGGAGGCAAACAAATGCTAAAGAAATTATTGAGAAATTTTAAAAGCTTAAAATTTAGTATCATATTTATGACTACATTTATTTTAATACTATTAAGTAGTGTTACAATAAAGTCTAATACTATTCATAGAAAAGTTTCTCACACTTATAATAATCAAGATAATATAGAAGATGAAATAATAGCTTATGGAATAAAAGTAGATGAAAAAATAATAGGAGCTGTAAGCACGAAACAAGAAGCTAAAGATTTTTTAAAAAGCATAAAAAAATATTATATAAAGGATTTAGACCTATTAAATGTAAAAATTATGGAAAATGTTGAGATAATAAAAGTTAAAACAAAAATAAAAAACTTGAAAAATAATAAAGACTTATTATCTAATACAGTGAAACAAAATAATAAAGAAAATCCTATTATAACAGTGGTTACAACTGAAAATATAACTGAAAAAGAAAAAATGCCTTACAAAACTGAATATAAAAAATCTAATAATTTGTTTTCAGGACAAGAAGATATAGAGCAAAAAGGGAAAGAAGGAATTAAAGAAAATATATTAAAAGTAGAGAAGATAAATGGAGTAGAAATATCAAAAGAAGTAGTTTCTGAGAAAGTAAAGGAAAACCCTAGGACACAAATAGTTTTGAAGGGTACAAAAAAAATGATATCTTCAAGAGGAACTGGAAAGTTTATGATGCCTATAAAAGGAAGACTTACATCACCATTTGGTCCAAGAGGTTCAAGAATGCATCTAGGTATAGATTTAGCATCTCCTACAGGCACCCCAATAAAAGCATCAGATAATGGAATAATAAAATTTTCTGGCTATAAGGGGACTTATGGATATATGATACTAATAGATCATGGTAATGGCTACTTTACTAGATATGCTCATTCAAGTAAATTACATGTAAATGAAGGACAGAAAGTTGCAAAAGGAAGCATTATTGCAGAAGTTGGAAATACTGGTAGAAGCACAGGTCCTCATTTACATTTTGAAGTTATTGTTAATGGTGAAAATAAAGACCCTTATAACTTTATAAAATAATATAGCAGGGGAATTTTAACAATATTCCCTGCTATATTAGAATATTTTAAATATCTAATATTAAAATTAATACAAGTAAAATTACAATTAATATTTTATCATCATAATAGTTATATTCCTTATGATGTTTATTATAATTATTATGATGAGCTGCATTATAATTCATATTATAATTATCATTTAATAATTTCTCTAAATCTATTATACCTGCCCCTTGCTCATTTTGTGAAAACCCTATATTATTACAGCTACTCATAAGCATTTGCTTTACTGTTCTTGGTTTTAAATAACCATGTTTTTCATGTAATAATGCACAAGCTCCTGTTATTACAGGTGTAGCCATGGAAGTACCACTTAATGATGAATATCCAGAAGAATTTTTGTTTGAAATACTCATTATATCTACTCCTGGAGCTACCATATCGGGTTTTTTAAGACCTTCTTTTGTAGGACCTCTGCTAGAAAAGTTAGCTATAAAATCATCATTTATTTCAGCTGTCTTGTTATCATCTATAGCTCCAACTGTGATAGCAGATGGTGAATTTCCAGGACATAATATACTCCCCTTTGAAGGCCCACTATTTCCAGCAGCACATACTACTGTGATTCCATTTCTTACTGCCTCTTCTACAGCCTCTCTAAGAGGAGAAGAGCTTCCATCATCACTTATAGGGGCACCTAATGATAAATTTAATATTTTTATATCATATTCTTCTTTATTATCTATCACCCATTGAATTGCAGAAACTATATCAGAAGTATTTCCACTACCAGAGCTATCTAGTGCTTTTACAATAACTAAATTAGATAAAGGAGCTATACCTTTAAATTTTTGTTTAGAGGCATATCCATTTCCTGCTATTATACCTGCTACATGTGTACCATGACCATTATCATCATATAATTTAGTGCGATTATTTACTAAATCTTTAAATCCTAGTATGCGATTTGTAGGTTTAAATAAATCAACATGAGGAGCAAGACCAGTGTCTATTACTGCTATTGTAATATCTTTACCTGTAATATCATTTTCAATAGCAATATTTGTTTTTATAGTTTTATTTACAATATCTAATTGAGCAAATACTTTACTATCATATGATATAAATTCTACATCTGGGTCCTCTTTCAAATCATTTATATCTTTTAAATTCATACTGCAAGCAACAGATCCTACAATGGGAAGTTCATATTTGATCTTTTTATACATACTAGAGATTTTTTCTTTTTTATCTTTTTTATACTTTATTATTATGGGAATTTCTTCTTTTGATGTTGAATTTAGTTTAGCATTAACTAAAGGATCTATTTTTTCTATTCTTTTTCTTCTCATAAAATCACCTTCCTATAGTTAATTTATGCAGTAAGGGTAAAAATGGTTATTATATTTATCTAGAATATATATATGACTATGATATAATAATAGAAAAACAAATTTTGTTAGGGGGATCGTAATATGGCAAAGAGAATATTAGTAGTAGATGATGAGAAACCAATTGCTGACATTTTAAAATTTAATTTAGAAAAAGAGAATTATGAAGTAGTATTAGCTCATGATGGTGGAGAAGCAGTTACTAAAGTATTCGAATGGGATCCAGACTTGATACTTTTAGATATAATGTTACCTATTAAGGATGGTTTTGAGGTATTAAAAGAAATAAGACAAGAAAAAAATACTCCTGTAATAATGCTTACTGCCAAAGAAGAAGAAGTTGATAAAATATTAGGTTTGGAAATGGGAGCAGATGATTATATAACAAAACCTTTTAGTATTAGAGAACTTAGTGCAAGGGTGAAAGCAAATATTAGAAGAGGTGAAATGACTATAGAAAATGCCTCTGGTCCTAAAAATATAATTAAATCAGGAGATATTGAAATTGATTTAAATAAATATGAAGTAAAGAAAGATGATAAAGTAATAGATTTAACACTTAGAGAATTTGAACTACTTAAATTTATGTCAACTAAACCTGAACAAGTATTTTCAAGAGAAAAATTACTTCAAGAAGTTTGGGGTTATGAATATTATGGAGATATAAGAACTGTAGATGTAACTATAAGAAGATTAAGAGAAAAAATTGAAGATGACTCAAGTAGTCCTCAATATGTAATTACAAAGAGAGGAGTAGGATATTACTTCAGGAGGTAAAATGATATATGTTTAGAAGTATTAAAAGTAAATTTATAATTATTTATTTTTTACTTGTATTTATTGCAATGGTTATAGCTGGAATATTTATAGTAACAGTATTTGAAAGAAATCAATTAAATGAAGCAGATAAATCTATAAGAGCTCAAGCTCAAAGTATATTAAATTTTTCTCCTACTATTAAAGAAGCAAATTGGGATGAGTTAGGTGAACAGGAAAAAAGTGAATTACTAACTAAAGCACCTATATATTCTACAGATAATAGAGTGTATATAATAGATAATACAAAAGTTGCTCCGGAAATAATCTCAAGTAATATAGGACAAGAGGAAAGACTAATTGGTGAAAATGCATATAATATACCCCAAATATCACCTAAATTAATAGTAGAAGCTTCCAAGGGAAAAGAAGAATTAAGAACTAATGAAGATATGACTTTAAAATCTTTTGCCTATCCAATAATAACAGAAGAAGATAAAGTTGAAGGTATAATCTATATTATATATGATTTGTCACATATAAATAAGACTATTTCAGACACTAAAACAATATTTATTGAGTCTACCCTACTTGCTCTTGCAATAACTGTAGTACTTGGTTTTATGATAGCAAGTAGTATAACAGAACCTATAAAGGATGTTACTATAAAAGCTCAAAAAATGGCGGAAGGAGATTTTAAACAGTATGTTGAGGTCAGATCAGGTGATGAAATAGGACAACTTGCAAGTATGTTTAATCTCTTAACAGAAAAATTAGATAATACTATTTCTGAGATATTTAGAGAAAAATCTAAAATGGAAGCAATATTTAATTATATGGCAGATGGAGTAATAGCAGTAGATATAACGGGCAAAATTGCTCATGCAAATCCTATAGCTAAAAATATATTAAATATATCTGAAAAAGATATAGAAGATAAGAGTTATGATGAAGTGATTATGCCTATAAATAAATATATGACATTAAAAAATATAATTCAAAGTAAGTCTTTAAAAGGTAAACAATTAATTGAAACAAAAGATTCCACATATATGGCAAGATTTGCACCATATCTTAGTCAAAGTTCAGAATTTAGTGGCATAATAATAGTATTTCAAGATATGACAGAACAGTATAAATTAGATAATTTAAGGAGAGAATTTGTAGCAAATGTTTCTCATGAGTTGAAAACTCCTATAACTACTATTAAAAGTTATACAGAGACTATTTTAGATGGAGCTATAGAAGATAAAGAGTTAAGTATACAATTTTTAAATGTAGTGAATGATGAATGTGATAGAATGAGTAGAATAGTTAGTGATCTTTTACAATTATCTAATTTTGATAATAAAGAAGTTGAATGGGAAAAAGAATATATATCTTTAGAAAAATTAGTAAACACAATTGTTATGAAACTTGAATTGACTATAAAAGAAAAGCAACAAAAAGTTAATATATATATAAAGAAACATTTAAATGATATTTATGCAGATAAAGATGCAATAGAGCAAGTTATAATTAATATATTAAGTAATTCAATAAAATATACACCTGATAATGGAATTATAAATATAATTTTAAATTCCAAAGATAATAGTAATGAAATAATTATAGAAGATAATGGAATGGGAATTCCTAAAGAAGATATAAATAGAATATTTGATAGATTTTATAGAGTAGATAAAGCCAGATCACGTGATTTAGGAGGTACAGGCTTAGGTCTTTCTATAGCAAAAAGAATAGTAGAATCACATAATGGACAAATAAATATAGAAAGTGAGTACGAAAAAGGTACAAAGGTTATTATAACTTTACCAATAAAGTAATTTATTTTTAAATCCTAAGTAATATTATTGTAATATAGGTTTTGTATAATAATATTGTTATATTAAATACTGGGAGGATTTAAGATGGGTAAAAAGTTATTATGGTCTTTATTGACTATATTTATATCAATAAATATATATACTGTTTCTTTTGCAACAGGAAGAACAACTAATAATAATTATAATCTAATGATGCCAGAAGATAATAGTGTCACATCTGAAAATACTATATTGTTGTCAGGGAAATCTAAAGTAGGAAGTAATATCAATATATACGTATATAATAATAGATATAGTTCTAGTATAAATAAATGTGTTAATTCTCCAGTTCTTATTAAGGAATTGACAGTTGGAGAATTAGAAAGGTTTAATGTGGAATTAGAACTTCCTATAGGTAGAAATAAAATAATAACAAAAATAAACAATAATGATCAAAATTATACATTGACTAAAACTATTAATGTAACAAATGATTATATAGCTAAGAAATATATAGATAATTTAAATATTTTAGAGAGTAAAAATACAAAGAAAATATTACAAGCTATTAGTCAGAAGAAATAGAAAGTAGGTGCTATTCCATGAATAAAACGAGACTTAATACTATAATATTAGTGTCTCTTTTTACGTTAAGTCTATTTCTTATAAGTCAGACATTATTAAATACTAATATTGATTTATTTAGTTCAATAAGTTTAAGTGAACAAGATGAATCAGAAGAGATAATATTATCTCAAATTATTGTTCCTAAAGAGATATTGATAAATTATTCTGAGAAAACACACACTATATTGAATATTGATAATGAATATGGTTTATGGAATAAAGCAAAAGATGTTCTTGAAAATACATTTTCAGTGCAAGATATCTCTATAAATTTAATTGAAGAAAATGAATATATCGATGCTAATAATAAAAAGTCTATTAAATTTGAATTTGCAGATAAAATTCCTATGGATGTATTTTTAAATTCCTTTAATATAGATGTAGATATAGTAACTTTTCAAAATATAAATTCAATTAAAGAAATATATATAGGCCTAGACGAAGAAAATAACATTATATTAAGTGATGATGAAAGTCATATAGAATTAAAGAATATTGAATATAGCAAGAAAATATTCTCTAATGCTTTAGAACAAATAAAGACTTCTCAAAGCTTTGTAAATTATTGGCCTTCAGATGTAAGTTTAGGGATAAATTCTAATATTTATATTCCTTATAGACTTCCTCATGAAAAAAAAGATATTATAGTTGAAAATGATATTAAAGTTAAAGAGTCTACAGAATCAAATAAAAATATAGATAAAATTGCAGAAGGATTTTTTGATAAAGATTTATCTTACTTAAGGAAAGTAGTGGATAATACAGGAGTAGTAATATATATGTATAATCAACATACTGGACTTTTAATATATCCAAATGGATTAGTTGAATACTCCAATACTTTAAATAAAAAGCAAGGAAAAAGAGATATTAATGAAAGTCTTAATTCTTTAGCTGAATTTATAACTAAGAGAGATAGATTACCTGAAAATTCTTATATCTCAGATATAGAAGCAATTGAATCTGAAGATGATTCAAAAGGTTATAGATTTACTATTAATTATAGTATAAATGGTAAAAGTGTATATATAAATGATAAAACTAAAGAAGATGGTAGCTTGATAAATGCATTAGTTGCAGAGGTTTATGGAGATAAAGTAACTAGTTACAAAAGATTTTATAGAGATATTATAGTAAGTGAAAACAGCACTTATGGTGAAGAGAGAATTAATCCTGAAGATGTAATAGAAAAGAATATTGCTAAAATAAAAGAAAGTTTCAATGATGAACAGAATACAATAGCAAGTAATATGCAAACAAAATTTTATAAGGATATTATAGCTTCTATAAAAGATATTTCACTAGGGTATTATGATAAATCGTCTTCCTATTACAAAACACCTTTAATTGAATCTTGGATTATTGATATAAAGAATAATAGATATATATTTGATTCAAGTAGTGGAAATCTAATAGATATTAAATCTTTAGAATAAGTTATATAATCACAGGAGATGTTTAAAATGGATTGGTCAAAAGCTAAAAAAATAATGATAATTGCTTTTATTGTAGTAAATGTAGCATTATTATTTGCAGTAATAAGCAAAGACATTAGGTCTCGAGATTATATAACCACAGAACAAGATGTAAAAGAAAGATTAAAAAAAATAAATATAGATATAAAGACGGATATTCCTAAAAGCACTCCTAATATACAAATGTTAGAAGTTGAGTATCAATCATATGATAAAATAAATTCAAAACTAGATATTGCAGGAGAATTTATTAATTCATCGAATTTATTAGAACTAGCTAAAATAGATGAACAAAAAAATTCAATTATATTTGAAAGTGAGCATGAAAGATTTGAAATCTTAAAAGGTAGAAAGATAGTTTACGAATATAAGTCATATGAGAGAAGTGCACCAGTAAAGTATGATCATCATAAAGTAGCATCTAATTTTTTAGAAGATAAAGGCTTTAAAACTTCAGATTATAAACTTACTAAACTAGAAAAAAATAATGATATAGTTAATTTAACATATACAAAAGAATATAAAGATACAATAGTTGAGAAAAGTTATATGAAATTTACAATTAGAAACGCAAGAGTAATAAAATTTGAAAGATTATGGTTAAATACTATAAAAGAAAAGGAAAACAACATAAAGTTAAGACCAGCAACAGATTCACTTTTAAAACTTTTATCTGTAGAAGGTATTAAAAATAAAACAATTAAAAACATAGCTGCTTGTTATTATTTTGATCCTAATAATACAGATGTATTTGAGTTTAATGAATTTAAATCAGGAGATGCATTTCCTGCCTGGAAAGTAGAATTTACTGATGGTACTATAAAGTATTTATATGAAGAATAAAGTCCAATTAATTGGGCTTTATTTTATTAATTATGTTAATACTAGTAATGATACTTAAAATTGATATATAATAAAGAAAATGAAGGATTATTTATAAGTATTTACTTAAAATTAGGAGGGATTTCATGGAGAAAGTACAAGATAAATTTTTAAGATATATTTCAATAGATACCCAATCAAATGAAAAATCTGATACTACACCTAGTACAAGTATACAATTTGATTTAGCAAATTTATTAGTTAAAGAATTGAGGGAATTAGGGTTAAGTGATGCTCATGTAGATGAAAATTGTTATGTAATGGCTACACTAAAAGGTAATCAAGAAAATACAAAAACAATTGGTCTTATATCACATCTTGATACTAGTCCAGATTTTAAAGGTAATAATATAAAATCAAATATAGTAGAAAATTATGATGGATGCGATATTGTATTAAACAAAGAGAAAAATATAGTAATGAAAGTATCTGACTTTCCATATTTGAAAGATTATAAGGGCAAAACCTTAATAACTACAGATGGAACTACCCTTTTAGGAGCAGACGATAAAGCAGGTATAGCTGAAATAATGTCTACAGTAGAGTATTTTGTTAATAATAAAGATATCAAACATGGTGATATCAAGATAGCATTTACTCCAGATGAAGAAATAGGAAGTGGCGCTGATAAATTTGATGTGGAAAAATTTGGAGCTGATTTTGCTTATACCATAGATGGTAGTTTCTTAGGTGAAATAGAGTATGAAAATTTTAATGCAGCATCTGCCCAAGTAGATGTTTATGGAACAAATATCCATCCAGGAACTGCAAAACATAAGATGAAAAATTCAATACTTATAGGAATGGAATTTCAATCACTTTTACCTGAATTTCAAAATCCCGAATATACTGAAGGTTATGAAGGGTTTTATTTACTAGATGAATTTATTGGTGGAATAGAAAAAACTACCATGAGATATATTATAAGAGATCATAATATGGATAAATTTAATCAGAAAAAGGAATTTATGAAGAAAGCTTGTGATTTTATAAATGAAAAGTATGGAAAAGATACTATTAAAATCGAAATAAATGATTCATATTATAATATGAAAGAAAAGATTGAACCAGTTATAGATATAGTATATTCAGTTGTAGAAGCGATGAAAAAAGTAGGGGTTGAACCTAAAATAAAAGCAATTAGAGGCGGTACAGATGGAGCAAGACTTTCATATATGGGTCTTCCTACACCAAATATATTTACAGGTGGTTTCAATTTTCATGGAAAATTTGAAGCTATTGCAGTTGAAGATATGGAAAAGTCTGTAGAAACAATAGTAGAGACAATAAAATCCTATGCATAGTTAAAAGAATGAGTTATTTAGACTTGTTATTTCTCATGGTTTTAAAAATAACTATTTAAAAATTCATGAAAATTGTATATAATAAAAATGTATGTGAATTACAGCTTGTAATAGACAGTTGAGAGGAGTGAAATTCTGACAATAGTCAGTTTAGCTATGGATAAATTTATAATTCAAGGTGGAAAAAAATTAAAAGGCGAAGTAAATATAAGTGGGTTTAAAAATGCTATTTTAGGATTGATACCTGCAACATTGTTAGCAAATGATAAATGTATTATTACAAATGTACCTATGATAAGTGATGTATATATATTAGCAGATATTATGAAAAAGTTAGGTGCAGATGTATTTTTAAATGAAAAAAATAACAGTATAGAAATAGATACATCTACAGTAAATGAGTGTAAAGCATCTTATGATATGGCCAAGAGTCTTAGGGCATCATATTACTTATTAGGTGCAGGGCTTGGTAGATTTGGAAAATCTGAAGTAGCATATCCTGGAGGTTGTGATATTGGTTCACGTCCAATAGACTTGCATATAAAGGGATTTGAAGCTTTAGGTAGTAGCTTTAAAGTTGAACATGGTATAATGAATTGTGAAGCAGATAAATTAATTGGAACTAATATTTATATGGATGTTACTAGTGTAGGAGCTACTATAAATATTATGCTTGCAGGTGTAAAGGCTGAAGGAAAAACTGTTATAGAGAATGCAGCAAAAGAACCACATATTGTAGATGTGGCTAACTTTTTAAATGCAATGGGTGCTGATGTTCGAGGTGCTGGAACAGATGTTATAAGAATAAATGGAGTTAAAGAACTTCATGGTTGCACATATAGTGTTATTCCAGATCAGATAGAAGCAGGAACTTATCTAGTTGCAGCAGCTGCAACAGAAGGAGATGTCGTTGTTAAAAATGTAATACCAAAGCATTTAGAATCAATTACTGCTAAACTTAAGGAGTTAGGTGTAGAGATAACAGAATATGATGATTCAATAAGAGTTAAAGGAAATAAGAAATTAAATAGTATAAATATAAAAACATTACCATATCCAGGTTTCCCTACAGACCTTCAACAACCACTATCTGTTTTACTTACAAAAGCTAATGGAACAAGCATAGTAACAGAAAGTATATTTGAAGGCAGATTTAAGTATGTAGATGAATTAAAAAGAATGGGTGCTAATATAAAAGTAGATGGAAGAACAGCTATAATAAGAGGAGCTACACCTTTAAGTAGTACTAAGATAACAGCTACAGATTTAAGAGCTGGAGCAGCATGTGTTATAGCAGGGCTTATGGCTGATGGTGAAACTGAAGTTCATAATATAAGACATGTAGAAAGAGGATATGAAAATATAGTAGATAAATTGAAAGCTATAGGAGCAGATATTAAAAAGGTATCAGAATAAAAAATCAAAAAACACTTGTAGAAATTTACAAGTGTTTTTTTGTTGCCAAAAATTAAAGTGATATTTTTAAAATATGAATAACTAGATAATATAACAAATACAATATTTATAAAAGACAATTTTATTTATAAGGAGAATAAAATGAAAACAGATAATAAACAAAAGCATTTATATATTGATGGATGTGATTCTATATCTTTATCAAAAAAATATGGAACTCCACTATACATTGTATCTCAAAGAAAAATAGAAGAAAGATGTATCAAGATAAAATATGTTTTTTTAGAGAAATTTAAAAATACAAGTGCATTTTATGCAAGTAAAGCTTTTTTAACTATGGCCATGTGTAAAATAATAGAAAAACAAGAGTTAGGACTCGATGTTGTGTCAGGAGGTGAATTATATACAGCATTAAAAGCAAAATTTCCTGCTTCGAGGATATTATTTCATGGAAATAATAAGTCATATGAGGAATTAAGGTTAGCTATAGAAAATGACATAAGCAGAATAATTGTTGATAATATATATGAATTAAAAATGATAGAAGAAATATCAAGTAAGTTTCATAAAAAAACAAATATATTATTTAGATTAACTCCAGGAGTTACAAGTATTACCCATAAACATATTGATACTGGAAGAAAGGATTCTAAATTTGGCATTCCACTTGAAATAGATACAATATTGGGAGCAGTAAAAGTAGCTTTAGATTCTAATAATATTAATTTAAAAGGATTTCATTTTCATTTAGGATCACAATTATTTGATAATATAACATATTTAAAAGCAATAGATATGGCATTTGAATTAATAAAATTTTTAAAAGACGAGATTAATTTTATAACTGAAGAATTAAACACTGGAGGTGGATATGGGGTTTCATATCAGAAAAAAGAAATAGAAAAACCATTAGAATATTTTATAGAATCTATAATGGAAAGAGTATATAAAAATTGTAATAAACATAAATTAATTATTCCAAAAGTAAGCATTGAACCTGGAAGGTGGATAGTAGCGCATGCTGGCACTACTTTATATACAATAGGGAATATAAAAGAAATTTCAGGAATTAGAACATATGCATCTATAGATGGTGGAATGACTGATAATCCAAGACCTTCATTATATGGAGCAAAGTACTATGGTGAGATAGCAAATAAAATAGATCAAGAAAAAAAATATAAAGTTACTATTTCAGGCAAATGTTGTGAATCAGGGGATATACTTATAGAAGATTTAGATGTACCTAAAATTACTCCAGGAGATATATTAGCTGTTTATAGTACTGGAGCATATAACTTTTCAATGGCAAGTAATTATAATAAAAATATTAGACCAGCAGTTGTATTGGTAAAAGATGGGGAATCTGAAATAATAGTAGAAAGACAAAATTATGAAGATTTATTAAGGGGAGAAAGATTGCCAAAAGAGTTTAAAACTTTGAAATAAGGAGAGTGTAAACTTTGATAAATATTATTTGGTTTTTATTTATAATAATAGGAGTTATAGTAGCTACAGTCACTGGAAATATAGAAGCTGTAACCCAAGCTGCAATTGATAATGCAGAACTTGCAGTAGAACTAGCAATAGGACTTGTTGGAGTTATGGCACTTTGGCTTGGTATCATGAAAATAGCAGAAGAAGCAGGACTTGTACAACTTCTAGGAAAGGCACTTCGTCCTATAATGATAAGGTTATTTCCAGAAGTACCAGATGATCATCCTGCAATGGGGGCTATGATAATGAATATGGCAGCAAATGTATTGGGACTTGGTAATGCTGCAACACCTCTAGGACTTAAAGCTATGAACGAATTAAATAAAATTAATGAGGATAAGGATACAGCTTCTAATGCAATGTGTACATTTTTAGCTATAAATACTTCTAGTGTAACACTTATTCCAGCAACAGTAATTGCATATAGAGCAGCAGCAGGATCTGCTAATCCAACTGAAATAATAGGCCCAGTTATAATTGCCACACTTGCATCAACTATAGCTGCTATAATAGCAGTTAAGACACTATCAAAATTACCTGTATTTTCATCTACAAATCCAATGAAAAAAAAGAATATAGTAAAAACTAAATAATTGGGGGGGATACATATGTTTGTTAAAATAATGGAAACAATTTCTATATATGCAATACCTTTTATTTTGCTTTTTATACCAGCCTATGGATTTTTTAGAAAAGTAAAAGTATATGAATCATTTACTGAAGGAGCAAAAGAAGGTTTTTCTACTGCAATTAAAATAATACCTTATTTAGTAGCAATGCTTGTAGCAATAGGAATATTCAGAGCATCAGGAGCAATGGAACTATTTACAAAAGCATTAAGCCCAGTAACTAAACTTATAGGGATGCCAGGAGATGTATTACCTATGGCACTTATGAGACCACTATCCGGTGGAGGAGCTTCAGGAGTAATGAATAGTTTATTTGAAGCACATGGACCAGATTCTATTATAGGTAGAATGGCTTCTATTATGATGGGTTCCACTGAGACTACATTTTATGTGCTTGCAGTATACTTTGGTGCAGTTTCTATAAGAAAAACCAGACATGCGTTACCAGCAGGGTTGATAGCAGATGCAGTAGGTATAATAACAGCAGTAGTGGTAACAAATTTAATGTTTTAAATGAAATAGGGCTTCGGTCCTTTTTTATTGTATAGAATCTTAATAAGGAGGGTGTAAACATGATAAAACCAAAAGCTTTAAAAAAAGGTAGCACAATAGGATTAGTTGCTCCAGCAAGTTATGCATTAAAGAAAGATATAAATAAATCTATAAAATTCCTAAAAGGATTAGGATTTAAAGTGAAATTAGCAAATAATATTTATTCGAAATATTATTGTTTTGCAGGAGAAGATGAGGATAGAGCAATAGGAATCAATACTATGTTCAAAGATAAAGAAGTAGATGCTATATTCTGTATAAGAGGTGGATACGGAGTTCATAGAATTCTAGAAAAAATAGATTATGAAATGATAAAAGAAAATCCAAAAATATTTATGGGTTATAGTGATATAACAGCTCTACACATAGCTATAAATAATAATTCTAATTTAATAACATTTCATGGTCCTATGACAGTAAGTGATATGAAAGATGTCCTAGATGAATTTTCATTTAAGTCTTTAGAAGAGATACTTATGAGTGGTAAAAATGAAATAGAAATAATTAATCCAAAGGATGACAAAATTAAAGTATTATCTAAAGGCAAAGCATCTGGAATACTCACTGGAGGAAACTTAGCACTTATAACTGGTACAATAGGAACTCCTTATGAAATAGATACAAAAGATAAAATATTATTTATTGAAGACATTGGAGAATATACATTTAAAGTTGATAGAATGCTAAGACAAATAAAACTTGCAGGGAAATTAAATGTTCTTAAAGGTATAATTTTAGGAGATTTTAATAATTGTATAAAGGAAGATGATGGAGATCAGAGTCTTATGGAAGTGTTTGAGGAGATGTTAAGTCCTTTAAATATTCCTATAGTATATAATATAAAATCAGGACATTGCACTCCAAATATTACATTACCACTTGGAGCAAAAGTAGAAATAGATGCTGATAATTTAAAACTAAAAATAATAGAACAGGTAATAAGTCATGAATAATATAATAAAGAAATCCCAAGATATAAAGGGTTGGTTAATAGATATAAGAAGAGATTTTCATATGCATCCAGAACTTGGTACAGAAGAATATAGAACTCAAGATAAAATATGTAATATATTAGAAAAGTTAAATATTGAATATAAAAAAGGGATTGCAGATACTGGAGTAGTAGGTATTATAAGAGGTAATTATAAAGGAAAAACCATAGCCCTTAGAGCAGATATGGATGCTTTACCTATAGTTGAAAGAAATAATGTAGAATATAAGTCTAAAATAGATGGGAAAATGCATGCATGTGGACATGATGCACATGTGACAATATTACTTGGTGTAGCAAATATATTAATGGAAATGAAAGAGGAGATAAAGGGGAATATAAAACTTATATTTCAACCAGCAGAAGAAACTATAGGTGGGGCAGAACGAATGATAAAAGAAGGTGTAATGGAGAATCCAAAAGTAGACGCAGTATTTGGTCTTCATATGGCTCCAGAAATACCTGTTGGAAAAATAGGTATAAAATATGGAAAAATGAATGCATCATCTGATACATTAAATATACAAATTTTTGGTCAAAGTACACATGGCGCTTATCCCCATAGTGGAGTTGATAGTATTGTAATAGCCTCTCAAGTTATAAATGCACTTCAAACTATAGTGAGTAGAAAAGTAAGTCCTATTGATTCAGTAGTAATATCCATAGGACAAATAAATGGAGGAACAGCTAATAATATTATTTCAAATTCAGTTAAAATGAAAGGCACACTTAGAACGTTATCACCTAAAACTAGAGATATGGCTATTAAGAATATAAAAGATATAGTAGAAAATATTCCAAAAACAATGGGAGGAAAAGGAAAATTTATAAGGGAAGAAGGATATATGTCTTTAATAAATAGTGATAACATGGTAAACTTAGTAAGAGAGAGTGTAAATCAGTTATTAGGAGAAAAAAATGTTATAAGAATAGATAGTCCTAGTCTTGGAGTTGAAGATTTTTCATATTTTTTAAAAGATACAAATGGTGCATTTTTCAGACTAGGATGTAGAAATGAAGAAAAAGATATAATATATGATGGACATAGTGATAGATTTGATATAGATGAAGACTCTTTACCAATAGGAGTCGCTATACAAGTTTTAAACGTAATAAAATTTTTAAAATAAAAATATATTCATCACATATTCATCACAAACCTAAGATAAAATAAATATTGTAAATACGGAGTGATATAAATGAGTTTAAGATTTTGTTCAATAGCTAGTGGGAGCAGTGGCAATTGTCAATACGTAGAAACAGATAAAACAAAGATAATAATAGATGCTGGATTAAGTGGCAAAAAGATACAAAATGGTTTATTATCAATTGGTGCAGACCCAACAAAATTAAATGGTATACTAGTTACTCATGAACATAAAGACCATATAAAGGGAGTAGGAATATTATCTAGAAGGTTTAATATCCCAATATATGCAAATAATAATACTTGGGAAGCTATGAAAGAGTATTTAGGTAAATTAGACGAACAAAATATTAGAATAATTGGTAGTAACAATAGTTTTGAAATAGGAGATATAAATATAGATAGTTTTAGCACAAGTCATGATGCAGCTGATTCTTTAGGATATAGTTTGAATCATAAAAATAAAAAGGTAAGTATAGTAACGGATACTGGAATAATAACAGAAAATATAAAGTCAAAAATCAAAGATTCAAACTTATTAATGTTGGAATCAAACCATGATATTCAGATGTTAAAAATAGGAAGCTATCCATATTATTTAAAGAAAAGAATACTATCTCAAGATGGTCATTTATCAAATGAAGATGCAGGAAATTTGATATCAGAATTATTTTTAGATAAATTTCAAAGAATATTTTTAGGACATTTAAGTAGAGAAAATAACTTTCCTGAGTTAGCATATCAAACAGTTGTTAATATAATGACTGAAAAGGGTATAAAGCTAAACAAAGACATACAATTACAAGTAGCAGATCGCCATCACCCCACTGAACTTTGTATAGTTTAATAAGGAGGAAAAATTATGAGTGATGAATATAACAATAATGAACATAACAATGATGAATACACCAACGAAGAATATAACAATGAAATTAAACAAGAAAAAAGAGAATGGCACAGTCCAATGGGTCCTACTAAAGAAAAACAAGTAATATATAAAGAGAAGAAAAGTAAAGGTGGATTTTTTTCTTATATGTTAGTAGCTTTAGTGGCAGCTCTTATTGGAGGATTTGTTGTAGCATATGTTGCTCCAACATATTTATATGGCAACATTATACCTTATCCTGAAACAAATGATGGTAATACAAATAAAACAGGAAATGAAACTATAAAAATAAATACCAAAGATGATATTAATACTGTTTCAGCAGTAGCAAAAAAAGCAATGGATTCAGTAGTAGGGATTACAACTACAACTACCCAACAAAATTTCTTTGGAAATGAAGTACCACTTCAAGGTGTAGGATCAGGAGTAATAGTTGATAGTAATGGATATATTCTTACAAATTCTCATGTAATAGATGGTGGTAATGCAGATAAAATAACAGTTCAATTTGCAGATGGTTCAAAAACTAATGCAAATGTATTATGGCAAGATTCAACACTTGACCTTGCTATTATAAAGGTTAATGAAACTAATTTACCGGCAGCAGAGTTAGGAAATTCAGATGAACTTATAGTAGGAGAGCAAGCAATAGCAATAGGAAATCCATTAGGACTTCAATTTCAAAGAACAGTAACTTCTGGAGTAATAAGTGGTTTAGATAGAACTATATCTTCTGAAAATGTAATGATGGAAAATTTAATTCAGACAGATGCATCAATTAACCCTGGAAATAGTGGTGGTGCATTATTAAATAGTGAAGGAAAAGTAATAGGAATTAACACAGCTAAAATTCAATCAGCAGAAGGACTAGGTTTTTCTGTACCTATAAATATAGCAAAACCTATAATAGAACAAGTACTTTCTGATGGAGAATTTAAGATGGCTTTTATAGGAATAAATGGATTAGAAGTAGATAAATATGAAAAAGCTTTAGGATTAGATATACAAGCTGAAAAAGGATTTGTAGTTATAGAAGTAGTTCCTAATTCACCTGCTTCAAAGTCAGGGCTTCAACAAAATGATGTATTAACTAAAATCGGTGATACTGAAATTACTGGATTTTCAACACTTAGGAAAGCTCTATATAATTATAAACCAGGCGATAGTGCAGAAATGGAAATAATAAGAAATGGTAAGACAGAAAAGATAAATATAAAATTTGACAAAGCACCAGATGAATAAAAACAAAAGACTTGGCAAAATTTTGTCAGGTCTTTTAACAATATAATTATTTTTATGAAAATAGGTTATAATATAATTAATATAATATAAATTACTGGAGTGATTATATGTATGTTGTATGTAATGAACATTTAACTGAAGCAATAGATGACTTTGTAGATGTATATGAGCAGCCACCAGATATATATGAATTAGATAGCGTATCTTTTACAGATTGGATAACTCCATCTAGATGTGATAAATGTGATAAATTACCAAAATATTTAGTAGTTTAATATTAATATCAATACCTCCATAGAGGACAAGCAGGTGAAATTATGAACATAACAATAATATCGGTGGGAAAGATTAAAGAAAAATATATAAATAGCGGGATAAAGGAATTTACTAAAAGATTATCAGCATATTGTAAGCTTAAAATAATAGAAGTAAAAGACGAACCCACAAAAGAAAACATGACAGAATCAGAAGAAAATATTATAAAGAAAAAAGAAGCAGAAAAAATCATTTCAAAAATTCCTAATGGGTCTTATGTAATAACACTATGTATAGAAGGTAAGGAGTTATCATCAGAACAATTGGCTGAAAAGCTAGATAGTTTAGCTCTTACAGGGAATAGTAATATAACTTTTATAATAGGTGGATCAGTAGGGTTGCATGACGAAGTAATAAAAATAAGTAATATGAAATTATCCTTTTCAAAAATGACATTCCCTCATCAATTAATGAGACTTATACTATTAGAACAAATATATAGATCATTTAGAATTAGTAGAGGAGAACCGTACCATAAGTAGTAACAAACAAAAATGACTTTAGTGGGATATTATTCACCAAATAGGAGGAATATATGTCAAAAATAAAAGGTTTAGAAACTACATTTAACTCTGAGTACCTTAAATATGATAGGTATCGTCCTACTTATGTTAAGGAGCTATATGATGATATTTTTGCTACAAAAGAAATAAATCAGTCATGTAATGTCCTAGAAGTAGGTATAGGAACAGGACAGGCTACATTACCAATACTTGAAACAGGTTGTAATTTGACTGCAATTGAATTGGGTGATCAATTAGCAAAATTCTCTAAAGATAAATTTAGTAATTATGAGCATTTTAATATTAAAAATGTAGCATTTCAAGATTTTGATTGTCCTTCTGACTCATTTGATCTTATTTTTTCAGCAACTGCTTTTCATTGGATTCCTGAAGAAATAGGATATACCAAAGTATTTGATATGTTGAAAAGTGGTGGTGTTTTTGCCCGATTTGCAAATCATCCCTATAAAGATAAGAAACGCCCAAATATACATATTCAATTTCAAAAGATATATGAAAAGTATATGCCTAATTCATTGGGAGTAGATGAATATAGCGATGAAAATGCCAAATATATATCTAATATAGCATCTAAATATGGATTTGAAGATTTAGGATATAGACTTTATCATAGAACAAGAGACTTTACAGCAGATGAGTACACATCATTATTAGGCACCTATTCAGATCACATTGCTATTGAAGAAGCTACAAGAATGAAATTCTTTGATGAAATAAGAGAAGTCATAAATAATAACGGTGGTATTATTACTATATACGATACTATAGATTTACAACTAGCTAGAAAACCCCTGCTGAAGCGTATAATGAATAGAAAAAGGATACACTCTTCATTATAATTTTAGTATAACATATGAAAATAGAATAAAATTGATTATTGTATAGTAATTTTATTACAATTGCTATACAATTTTTATATCGATTAGTTAATGGAAATCGGTAGATATGTTAATGTAGTTTATATTTTCTAATAATATTAAATCTTAATAAGAAGGGATGTAACAATATGTATTTAGTGAGCGCTTGTTTAGCAGGAGTTAATTGTAGATATAATGGCAGTAATAGTACCAATGAAGCTATACAAGAATTAGTAAGAGAAGGAAAAGCTATTGCTATTTGCCCAGAAATAATAGCAGGATTACCAATACCAAGAGCTTGTTCTGAAATTATTATTGATGAGGATGGGAATAGAAAAATAGTAAGTGAAGTTGGACAAGACTTTACTAAAGAATTTATTGAAGGTGCACAAAAAACTTTGGAAATTGCTAAAACTATTGGTATTGAAAAAGCAATATTACAATCAAGGAGTCCATCATGTGGGTATGGTCTTATATATGATGGAACATTTTATGGGAAACTTAAAGCAGGAAATGGTTTAACTGCAGAGTTGCTAGTGGAAAATGGAATTGAAGTATATACCGAAAATGATTTAGAGAAATTATCAATATAAGCATAACTTCTTAGTAAATTCAAATTATAAGATAGATTTCATATAGAAAAAAGATAATATATAAGAATAAAAAAGTTATGTATTTAGTTAAGCATGGTGAGCCGTACCACAAGTAATGGTAGTTTTTGTTTAGAGTTTTGTTAGGATCACATACAAGGGTTTAAATCACATTAGAAATGCACCATATTTTCTATTAAATGGTTAATGTGGCATAATTCGTACAGGCATTTACAATTTGATATAGATAAAGCTCAAAATATATCAAGGTTTGAAAAGGTTCAATTAAATGATATAAAATTAAAGAATTCAAAAATATCTAGAAAAAAATAATGAATAAAATCCAATTAGTGCAAGACAAGGGAGTACATTAGCAGGATATTTGTATGGTTTAGGATATGTAAATAATAAATGGAATGCGTCACATTCAACTATGAGGCTGTAAATTTAGACAGTAATAATGAAATTAAATTTGAGAATATTAAAATTTACATATTATTTCATAATACAAAGAAGTTAAGTAATCTATCAAAATTATGGATTAAAGAATTAAGAAAAATAGATAATGATTTTGCTTTTAGTAATAAAGAGGTCTTTGATGATGCTTATGAACTTTATATGAAAAAACTAAAACTAATTATAGACGTATATGAAAGTAAGGATATTTCTTTTAAGTTAAATATATAGGAGAGATTAGGGGGTTATGTAATGGACAATAAGCAAAGAAAAATTAAAATAGAGAAGCCAAGATCATCAATGCATATAAGAAGTAATAGGAAAATTTCTGATATTTTTGATGAAGATGTATTTGAAGATATGCTTATATCAGATTGTACAATAAGTAATCTCATTGCTAATAAAGTATCATTTAATAGGGTTATTTTTAAAAGAGTAATATTTAGTGAAGTTATATTAAATTCTCTAGATGTTACTGATGTAAGATTTGAAAACTGTGATTTGTCAAATGTAGATTTTAGAGGAGCTATTGTACATAGAGTCGAATTTGTTAACTGTAAACTAATGGGTTCAAATATTAGCGATGGAACATTACAGAACGTATATATAAAGGGATGTAATTTTAACTTTGCTTTTATGAAATTTATAAAAATGAAAAAAGTTATATTAGAAGAGTCTATGTTTAAAAGTAGCAATTTTCAAAATAGTAAGCTTGAAAAAGTTGTATTTAAAAAGTGTGATCTAAGACTTAGTCAGATGTCAGGAACAAGTTTATCGGGAATAGATCTTAGTGATAGTAAAATTGAAGGTATAGGTGTTGGTATAGAAGATGTCAAAGGAATGATTATTTCACCTATTCAGTCGTTGTACTTTACAAAACTATTAGGTGTTTTAATCAAAGAATAATAAATATATTTACCAAGGATAGTTAATAACAAATATCATATAACATAAATGTATCACTATAGATATTTAATAGGTGTACTTTTATTTGTAAGGGTAAATAGTGATAATTATCATTAACTTTCTCAATAATTTTATTTACTTTAAAAAATCGCCAATAGTATAGATACTCTGAGCCTTATCACAAGTAATGGCGTTTTTTTATATAATATTGTTTAAAATTCTTGTATAAATATCTAAGGACTAGTAGTTATAGTTTCTTCTCAATAAGTTGAATTTGTTTTTTTATTGATTCAAGTTGTTCAGAAATATCACTGTTATTATTGTCAGATTCGAGGGTAGAACTCTGAGCACTTATTGTTAAAATTGTTTGCCCTACTAATTGTAAAAAACTACCTAGGGAATTTTGTTGATTTATATTTAATCTATTAGCAGTAATAAAACCTAAAATAGTAGCTAAAGCAGTAAATTCATTAGGACCTAATGAAAAAAAGCAATCTTCAATACTAGTTGAATTAGAAAATTTATGTGAATTACAACTCTGGTTTTCCAAGTGTTTATTATTTGATTGGATTGAATCTATTTGATTCATTAATATATCTAGAAGATTATTATAATCATTCATAAAACCTCCCTCCCATATGATTATATATACATATTATGTTCTGATTTTAGTTTATGTGCAATAGCGATATTTAATAAAATTTAAATATAGCAGAAAATATCAAAAAATATTTCTCCATAAAATATATACTATAATTAATAATAGTATAGGAGGTTAGACATATGATTATAAAGGGGTATTATAATAAATTAGAGGGGAGTCACTATGAGATTGGCAAACAGATTGGAAAAGTAATCAGAAGTAAATCAGAGTTATTAAAACAATATATTTCTGAAGAAAATTGTTTAGAGAATACTGTGTTAGAAGAAGTGATATCATTACTAGATCAGTATTGTCCTAATATTAATGAAGAAATACAAGGTTTTTGTGATGAATTGAAAATTCAAAAAGGGCAAGTGAAATATTATCAAGAGTCCTATATGTATACTGGATGTAGTCATGGGATGATTCCTTATACTAGAACAAAGGATAAATGCACTTATGTATATAGAAATTATGATTTTACCCACTTAGCTGATGATATGAGACTTTGCTCAGTCCATTCTCATGAGAAATATAGTCATATTGGCTTTTCCATAGGACTATTTGGGAGAAGTGAAGGGATGAATGAAGAAGGGCTTTGTATAACATTTTCAGCTTGTGGAACACCTGTTGGATCATTATCATGGTTGAGAAAACCTGCAGTTACAGGATTACAGTTTTGGACAGTTGTAAGGAGTGTGCTTGATAACTGTAAAACAGTAGAAGAAGCTGTTGATTTAATTCAATCTATGCCTATTGTATCAAATAGCAATTTTTTACTGACTGAACCATCAGGAAAATCAGCCTTAATACAAGTATTTGATGGTGTAAAGGATATAATATTTGATAATAACCAAGATGCTAGATATACACTTTTTGCTACAAATCATGAAGTTATTAAATCTTCTTCTAGATATGGGAGTCCAAAGGTATATAATTCAAAGCATCGGTATAATACTTTGAAAAATTATATGTTTCAGCATGATTTCATAGATATAGAGGAATTTAAGACATTTTTCCATGGGAAATATCCGAATGGTTTAAGTGTGCATTATTACGAACAGTTTTTTGGGACATTAAGATCTGTTATATTTAACCTAACAGATAGGTCACTTGAATTTTGTTATGGATCACCATGCTACAACAATAAAGTTAAATTAAGGTTTGGTGATGACCTTCCCTTTAGTGAGATCAATGTTAATATAGAGTCAGAATTAAGTGATCGAGACTTTTGGAAGTTAATATAAAGGGGCTTATTATGAGATATGAAAATGATATAATTAAAGTAGTTAATTATATAGAAAAAAATTTACAAAATGATTTATATGTAGAAGAATTAACTTCTAATATAGGTTATTCGTACTATCATTTTAGTAGAGTATTTTATTCAGCTACAGGAGAAAAGCTTGGTGACTATATACGAAGAAGAAGATTAGCAGAGGCATCTATTAGACTCATTGAAACAAATGATTCTATATTGATGATTGCTTTAGATTATCAGTTTCAATCTCAAGAAGCATTTACAAGATCGTTTAAGAAAGTTTTTGGCATAACTCCTAAAGAATATAGAATGAATGGTGTTAAATCAATTTCAAATACAAAATTTGAATTAAATAAGGATCGATTAAATCATAGATTCTATAAAATTGATTTAAAGCCTGATATTGTTAAAATTACTGAAGATAAATATCTTATTGGTTTAGAAAAATCATTTACAATTAGAGAAAATATAATCCCAAATATTTGGGATATTTTTCTATCTAGATTTAAGGAAATAAAAGATTCTATAAATGAAAATATTCTTTATGGAATGACGATTGCTAATTTTGATATAGATTTTGCGAAGTTTAATGAAAACACAAAATCAAAACATTTTGTTGGCGTGGAAGTTAAAAGATATAGTGAGCCACCTTTAGGTATGAAAGTGGAAAAAATCAATAAAGGATATTATGCTGTGTTTAGATATAAAGGATCAATTAAAAACATAAGAAATACTTATGAATATATTTGGGGAACATGGGCAAAAAATTTAAAATATAATCTTAGAAAAGATCATCAAATTGAAGTATATGATCAGGAGTTTTATGATTATGATGATGAACGCAATATAATTAAAATATATATGCCCATAGACATTGAAGAATAGTAAGAAACATTAAATATAATAAAAAAAGCATACTCTACGATTCGTTTATTGAACTAAACTCCTAAATAGTTTAAATTAATATAAGAGGTGAGCTAAATGGATTGTAAGAAAATTGGTAAATTGATATATCAATTGAGAAAAGAAAAAAACATGACACAAAAACAAATTGCAGATGCTATGAACATAAGTGATAAAACAATAAGTAAATGGGAGCGAGGACAAGGATGCCCTGATATTTCTTTAATTCCAGAACTAGCACAGATACTAGAGGTAAGTATTGATGGAATTTTATCAGGTGAAATAAATTTAAACGAACTAGTAGGAGGAAATATGAATAAATTAAAGTTTTATGTATGTCCACGATGTAATAATCTAATGACAGCTACAGGAGATGCAACTATATTATGTTGCTCAAAAAAATTAAAATCATTAGAAGTAAAAAAAGCAGACAATGAACATATGCTTGAAATAGAGCCTGTAGAAGATGAATTATATGTAAATTCTAAACATGAGATGAAAAAGGAACATTACATTTCTTTTATAGCCTATGTTAGAGGGGATAGAGCTCTTGTTGTAAAGCAATATCCTGAATGGAATATGGAATTTAGATTTCGTAAACAAGGTCATGGCAGATTATATTTTTATTGCATAAATGATGGATTATTCTATCAAACAATATAAAATAATAAATTCAATTAAAATAAATCTAATGGAATGATTTAGCTTAACTAGATAAATATATAAGATTATTAGAAATGTAAAAATAATAGGAAAAGGACAAGGAGACAGGTACATTAATCAGGATATTTACTGTAACTTAAAATAGTATTATCATTAACTTAAGTATATAAAAAGCACCATTATATCTGTTATGGTGAACTGTACCATAAATATGAAAATAGGTAAGTTCTATTATAATATATAAAAATTGTATAGTAATTTTTTGAAAGTTGCTATACAATTTTTATATATAAGAAAAGGAAAAGGTTAAAATATTTACAGATACTGATAATACAAGAAAATTTATTAATAAAAAAGACCTATATATATAGGTCTTTTTTATTAATAAATCAAAGGAATATAATTTAAAATGACTTTTGTAAATATAATTGATATAATGGATTGGATAAATATAAAAGGATGATAATTATAAATGAAGATGAATAGTCTAAAATTTAAAATACCTTTATTTATTGTTATTTTTGCATTTTTTTCCGTTGCTATAACAGGAATATTCACTCAAAGAATAGCATCAGAGGGAATTCAGCAAAAAACTTTAGATAAAAATTTATTGATATCAGAAATGATAGGCAATGAAATCTCAACATATCTTGAAGATGCTAAAGTTACTGTGGAAACAGCAAGTAATTTCTCATCTCAAAGTTTTGGAAACATTGATAATATAAAATATGAAATTTTCAGAATATATGATAATTTTCCATACTTTAGCTTAATATTTTATATGAATGATAAGGCGGATATGGTTTTTTCTAAACCGTCTAATGATCATGTTAAAAAAAAGTCATATATGGATCGTAGTTATTATTGGGATGTTATGAATACAGAAAAAACTACTATTAGTCCATTGTTAATAAGTAGTGTTCTAGAACGTCCCCATTTTATAATAGCATCACCAGTGAAAAATTATAGTAAAGAGACTATAGGGTTAATAGGTGCGGGAATTCCTCTATATAATATTCAGGACATAATAGATAAAACCCAAGAAAGATTTAATGGTAGAATAACAATAATAGATAGACAAGGAAGTATAGTTATTGATCCCGATATTAAGAACAACAGTGACAAAATAGTTTCCATGAAAAACCAAGACTTTACTATTAATAAAAAATCAACTAATTTAGAGAATATTTTAAAGGATAAAAGAAATGTAGTGGGTCATTATATAGAAGATAATAAAACATATTATAGCGCTATAACATTTGTACCAGGTGTAGAGTGGATGGTTATAGTAGAACAAGAGGAAGGAACAATGTTAGCTGAAGCTTCTGAAATCGAGAAAAAACTAAGTGCTTTGATGGTAGTAGTAGTGATTATAGCAGTAATTATTGGATTAATATTAGCATTTAGTATAACAAAACCTATAGGAAAGTTAGTAAAAAATGTTAGAAATTTAAGTGTTGGAATAAAAGAATTAGATTTTACAGAAGGACAAAATGATTCAATTAATGAAGTAACTGAGCTAAGCAAAGCTTTTAGTGAAATGAGTATTATACTTAATAATAATATAAAGGAATTAGAAAGTTCATTCAAAGAGCAGAATAGACTTCAACAATATCTAAATAATATCCTTAAAAGTGTAGCCAATGGAATAATAGTATTTAACAATAAAGGAGATATAACAATAGTAAATAGGGAAACAGAAAAAATAACAGGATATAATTTAAAAGAGATAAAAGAATTTAGTCTAGAAGAGTTTATTGATAGGTTGGATATTACTATAGGAGAAATATTTATTGATGTAATAGATAAAGGAAATGTATTTAACGATGTTGAGCTTACTATTAAAAATAGATGTAAAGAAGAAATATCAATTAGCGTTTCTGCATCTAGGGTATTAGATGATAATCAACAGGTTGTAGGAGTAGTTTTCCTTTTAAAAGATCTTAGAGAGAGAAAGATAATGGAAAGGGAATTAGCAAGGGATGATAGAATTAAAACTTTAGGTAGGCTATCAGCATCTATAATACATGATATAGGAAATCCTCTAGCTGGAATGGGTAATTTAATAGAGATTTTAAAGGATAATACTAATGATCAGGAGACAAAAGATGAGATTCTAGAGTTTTTAGAAAATGAAGTAGAAGATTTAAATAATCTTGTGATCAGTTTTCTGGATTTTACCTATGAATCTAAACTAAATAAAGTTCCGACTAATGTAGAAAATCTTTTGGACTTAATTTTAAATTTATTAGATTCAGAAATGGAACAAAAAGATATAATAGTGAAAAAAAGCTCTTTAGAAACACCAATATTAGCTAATATAGATAGAAGAGCAATAAAACAGGCTCTAATAAATATATTAAAAAATGCAATACATGCTGTAGATAAAAAGGGAGTAATATATATATCATTCAATCAAAATAATAATAATTTAGAAATTATAATCGAGGATAACGGAAAAGGAATAAAAGAAGAGGATTTAGATAGAGTCTTTTTTCCTTTTTATACACAAAAGAGACAAGGAACTGGCTTAGGATTATTTATAACCTACAATATCATTAAAGAGCATAATGGTACCATAGTAGTTGAAAGTGAGTTTGGCAAAAGAACAAAGTTTATAATTAGTATTCCTATTGAAGAACAGTAATTAAAGTTTAAAGGTGATCTTAAAGGAGTGATCTTAAATGAAATTATTAATTGTTGATGACGAAAAGAGTATAAGGTTATCACTACAGATAAACATGAAAAAATTAGGAATAGATGTATTTACTGCTGAATCTGGAGAAGAAGGACTTGATATTGTAAGAAAGAAGATGCCTAATATTGCTATAGTGGATATAAAGTTACCAGGTATAAGTGGTATAGATGTACTGAAGGAAATTAAGCAAATAAAACCCTCATGTATTGTAATAATGATTACATATTTAAGTGATGTTAAACTTGCAGTAAAGGCAATGAAAATGGGAGCATATGATTACTTTACTAAGCCATTTTCCCTATCAGAAATCAGTAGATCTATAGAGGAGACATTAGAATATGCTAAAACTAAAATAGAAATAGATAAAGGATATAGTGATAATCAAGTAAAATTTATTGGACAATCTTCTGAAATAGTGAAAATTAAAGAGAATATAAAAGAAATTGCCAGTATGAAATATAATACTTGTATTCTATTAGAAGGAGAAAGTGGTAGTGGTAAGGAAGTCATTGCTAAAAGCATTAAAAGTATGAAAGGAGATAATATTCCTTTTGTATCAATTAACTGTGCTGCAATACCTAAAACATTACAGGAAAGTGAATTGTTTGGATATGAAAAAGGTGCCTTTTCAGATGCAAAAAGTTCCAAAGAAGGTTTGATTGAAAGAGCTAATAATGGTGTGTTATTTTTAGATGAAATAGGAGATATGGATATAGCTCTGCAGGCAAAGATGTTAAGGGTACTTCAGGAAAAGAAATTTAGAAGAATAGGTGGATTAGAAGAAATAGACTTTAACGCTACTATTCTTTCTGCAACAAATAAAGATCTACAAGAAGAGATTGAATTGGGAAATTTCCGCAAGGATTTATATTTTAGATTAAATATAATTCCAATTTATATTCCACCTTTAAGAAAAAGAAGAGAAGATATTATGCCTTTAGCTCAGCATTTTATTGAAAACTACAATAATGCCTTAAATAAAAATATAGAATCCATATCTAAAGAGGTAATAGATATATTTAAAAGTTATTTATGGCCAGGAAACATTAGGGAGCTAAAGAATGTTATAGAAAGGATAATGATATTTAAAAAGGATAATAAAATAACATTAGAAGATGTACCAAAGGAAATATTAGAGGATGATAGTATTGAGGAAAGTCATCATTATAATTTAGAATTAGTGGAAGAAAATGCGATAAAGAAGGCTCTAGATAAAAATAATTGGAATATTACTAGAACATCAGAGGAGTTAGGGGTATCTAGAATTACTTTAAGAAGAAAGATTGAAAAATATAATTTAAAACATATAAAAAGTGATAACTTTTGTAATTAAGTGATACAAAAGTTATCACTTTTTATATGTAATAAAAGAAAATTTTCCTTAGTAAAAATTGTATTAGATTCAATTATTCAAATCAAAGATTTGTATTAAGGTAAATAGCACGGTAACATACTAAATTTTATAAAATGGCATGATGTTTGCAACTATACATTGTAAAGTTATGAAATGTTGATAACTATAAAAATAAAAGGAGGAATTATTATGAATAAAGCATTAGAAGGTATCAAGGTACTTGATCTTACTAGAGTTTTAGCAGGACCTTATGCTACTATGGTATTGGCAGATATGGGAGCTGAAGTTATTAAAATAGAGATCCCAAATAAAGGAGATGACTCTAGGGCATTTGGGCCTTACGTTAATGGAGAAAGTGCTTATTTTATGAGTATTAATAGAAATAAGAAAAGTATGACTCTAAATTTAAAGAAAGAGGAATCTAAAGAATTATTATTAGAAATGGTTAAAAGTGCAGATGTTATTGTGGAAAACTATAGACCGGGAACAATGGAGAAACTAAATTTAGGATATGAGAAACTAAAGAAAGTAAATCCAGGAATAATATATGCAGCAGCATCAGGATTTGGCCATACAGGATCTTATAGTCAAAGACCAGCTTATGATGGTGTAGTTCAGGCTATGGGTGGAATAATGAGTATAACAGGACAAAAGGGAGGAAAACCAACAAGGGTAGGACCTTCTATAGGAGATATTACTGCAGGGTTATTTACAGCTATTGGAATATTAGGTGCATTAAATTATAGAAATAGTACAGGTAAGGGTCAAAAGGTGGACGTTGCTATGTTAGACTGTCAAGTTGCTATACTTGAAAACGCTATCTCAAGATATTTTGCTACTGGAAAGTCACCAGAGCCAGCAGGAAATAAACATACATCCATTGTACCATTTGAGCCCTTTGAAACTTCTGATGGAGAAATTGTTATTGCAGCAGGTAATGATAATTTATTTAGAAAGTTATTTAATGTGTTTGGTAAGGAAGAAATCGCAGATGATGAGAGATTTAAGACTAATCCATTGAGAAATGAAAATTATGATGAGTTAAGACCTCTTATAGTTGAAGAAACTAAGAAAAAGAGTACTAAGGAATGGCAGAAATTATTAGATGATGCTGGAGTGCCTAATGGACCAATAAATAATATAGAGATGGTGTTAAATGATCCTCAGGTAAATGAAAGGGAAATGGTAGTAGAGGTAGAACATCCTACTGCTGGAAAAACTAAGATTCCAGGAGTACCTATCAAAATGAGTGAAACTCAAGGTAAAGTAGAAAGTCCAGCACCCATTCTAGGAGAACATACTGAAGAAATATTAAAGGATTTTGTGGGTTTAAGCGATGAAAAAATTCAAAAACTTAGAGAAAATAGCGCTATTTAATACATATAAGAGGATAGAGTCTTCTCTATCTTCTTATAATTTAATACAAACAAGGAGGACAAGCATATGGAAATTTATGGTCTTGGCATAGTTGCTTTATGTATGTTCGTAGGCTCATTTATTGGAAGAGGATTAGGGAACTTATTAGGAATAGATGGAAATGTAGGTGGAGTAGGTTTTGCAATGCTTATGTTGATTTTAGTTACTAATCATTTTGAAAAGAAAGGTAAACCCTTTAGTAAGAGAACATCAAATGGAATATTGCTATTGAGTTCACTATATATACCTATTGTAGTTGCAATGTCTGCTAGACAAAATGTTGTAGCAGCCTTTGAAGGTGGAGCTGTGGCATTTTTAGCAGGAGGAGTTGCAACTATAGGAGCATTATTATTAGTGCCATTAATTACAAAATTAACTGTTAAAGAAAATAACGAGTAGAGGTGATTAAAGATGATGGATATCATAAAAACATTGTTCACATCCTATGATCTAGTAGCGGCCCTTGGTATAGTTGCATTAATAATGGTTATATCCTATGGTTTTGCCAATATGATTGGACAAAAGAGAATGGGATCTGCTATAGCAATTGTAGTTGGTTTAGTTCTTGCTTATATAGCTGGAAAATATACTGGTGGAGAAAAGGGACTAGCTGATGTGAGTTTGTTTGCAGGAATTGGATTGTTAGGAGGAGGAATGCTTAGGGATTATGCTATAATATCTACTGCTTATGGTGTGGACTTTAAAAATATAAAAAAAGCTGGATTACCAGGTATAGTCTCTCTTTTAGTAGGTGTATTATTTTCCTTCATTATAGGGGCTGCTATGGCTGCACTATTGGGATATACTGATCCTGCAGATATAACTACTATAGGTGGAGGAGCAGTTACCTTTGTAGTAGGTCCTGTTGCGGGATCAGCTCTAGGAGCTAGTTCTGATGTGATTGCATTATCAATTGCAGCAGGAGTTGTTAAATCCGTATTAACTATGATAATTACTCCTTTCGTTGCTCCAATAATTAAATTAGATAACCCAACCTCAGCAATGGTATATGGTGGGCTCATAGGAACTACAAGTGGAGTTGCTGGAGGACTAGCAGCTACTAATGCAGAACTTGTTCCTTACGGTGCAATGACTGCCACATTCTTTACTGGATTGGGGAGTCTTGTAGTACCATCAATAGGATATATGTTAGTAAATGCTATATTTTAGTATTAATATATAGCTAAGAATTTATTTTATAGATGTATAAATTTAATATTAGGAGGAAAGGAAATGTCAATAGATAGGTTAGAAGAACTCCGAGACTTAAAGAAAAAGGTAAAACTTGGTGGTGGAGAAAAGAGCATAGAAAAACAACATGCTAAGGGTAAATTAACAGCAAGGGAAAGGATAGAAAAGCTATTGGATGAAGCAAGCTTTATAG
The DNA here is from genome assembly GCF_900626135.1 of Senegalia massiliensis. NCBI lineage: Bacteria > Bacillati > Bacillota > Clostridia > Eubacteriales > Clostridiaceae > Senegalia > Senegalia massiliensis. The sequence continues at coordinate 128,886 of NZ_LR130785.1, read as the reverse complement.
AGATAGATACCTTTGTTGAGCACAGGTGTACTAATTTCGGAATGGAAAAGAAAAAAGCTCCTGGGGAAGGAGTAGTTACTGGATATGGGACTGTTGATGGAAGATTAGTATATGTGTTTGCACAAGACTTCACTGTAATTGGTGGATCTTTAGGAGAGATGCATGCAGCTAAAATCACCAAGGTACAAGAAATGGCTATGAAGGTAGGGGCTCCTATTATAGGAATAAATGACTCAGGTGGAGCTAGAATTCAAGAAGGGGTAGATGCTTTATCTGGATATGGAGATATATTCTTTAATAACACTATAGCTTCAGGAGTTATTCCACAGATTTCTGTAATAATGGGACCCTGTGCCGGTGGAGCAGTTTATTCACCAGCATTAACTGACTTCATATTCATGGTAGATAATATTAGTAAGATGTTTATCACTGGACCTCAAGTTATTAAAACAGTAACTGGAGAGGAGGTTTCAGCTGAAGAATTAGGTGGAGCAATGACTCACAACTCTACCAGTGGTGTAGCGCATTTTGTAGACAATAGTGAAGAGGATACCATTGAAAAGATAAAATTATTATTAAGCTTCTTACCTTCTAATAATTTAGAAGATGCTCCAATATTTGATTCCCAAGATGAAATAAATAGAATTGATGAGAAATTAAATGATATAGTACCTGATAATCCAAATAGACCTTATGATATTAAGGATATAATATACACACTAGCAGATGGAGGAGAATTTTTAGAAGTTCAACCTTATTATGCACAGAATATAGTAACTGGATTTATAAGGTTAAACGGTAGATCTGTAGGTATTGTAGCTAATCAACCTAAGGTTTTAGCAGGATGTTTAGATATCAATGCTTCAGATAAGGCAGGAAGATTTATAAGAACTTGTGATTCCTTTAATATACCATTACTTACTTTAGTAGACGTTCCAGGGTTCCTACCAGGAACTGGTCAAGAGTATGGAGGAATTATAAGACACGGAGCTAAGATGTTATATGCATATTCAGAAGCTACAGTGCCAAAGGTAACTGTAATACTTAGAAAAGCTTATGGTGGGGCATATATTGCAATGTGTTCAAGACATCTTAAGGCTGATTTAGTATTGGCATGGCCTACATCAGAAATTGCAGTAATGGGACCGGAAGGAGCTGCCAATATAATTTTTAGAAAAGAGATTAAAAATGCTGATGATGCAGTTCAAATGAGAGGTAAGAAAATAAAAGAATATAGAGATACAGTAGCAAATCCTTATATAGCTGCATCAAGAGGATATGTTGATGATGTAATAGAACCTCAATTAACTAGACCAAGAATTATTAGTGCTTTTGATATGTTATCAAGTAAGAGAGAAGCTAGACCTGCTAAGAAACATGGTAATCTTCCATTATAATTTTAATAGTTAGAGAGGTGAATTAGATGAATTTACAAGATGGAATATCTCTTTCAGAAGGTTTAATCATAACAGTATTTAGTATGGCAATAGTATTTTCTACACTAGTAGTTATATCTTTAATATTAACTGGATTTAAATCAGCTTTTTACAAGGAAGAGAAAAAAGAGCCTGTAAAAAAGAGAGTACTACCAGTTAATCAAAATACTGTAGTGGAGAATACTGAAGAGATTGTAGATAGTGATGAAGAGTTAGTAGCAGTTATTGCTGCTGCTATATCAGCAGCTACAGGACAGTCTGTGGAAAATATATATATAAGAAATATTAAAAGAGTATCTCAAGCATCTCCTGTATGGGCTATGACAGGGAGACAAGAGGGGATATATAATAATCTAAAGGGACACTAAGGAGGATATTAGGTATGAAAAAATATAATATAACTGTTAATGGAAGCACATATGAGGTAGAAGTAGAAGAAGTAGGGGTTAGATCAGAAGTAATTACATCTAGAGAATCAAAACCAGCATCAGCACCAAAGGCTCAACCGAAGTCACAACCAAAGAAAGCAGTTCCAGCACCTAAGCCAGCACCAGTAGGAGCAGAAACTGTAAACGCACCAATGCCAGGAACTGTAGTAGATGTAAAGGTAAATGAAGGAGATACAGTAGCTGAAGGGGACGTATTATTAATACTTGAAGCTATGAAAATGGAAAATGAGATAATGGCACCAAGAGCCGGAAAAGTTGCAGCAATCAATACTTCTAAGGGATCATCAGTTAGCTCAGGAGATCCATTGATATCTTTAGAATAATTTTACTAAGGAAGAAAGGAAGGTAAATTTAAATGGATATATTACAGGAATTTTGGCAAAGTACCGGCTTTGCAGCTATTACTTATAAAGAAGTAATTATGATAGGAATATCTTTGACATTTTTATATCTAGCTATAAAAAAAGGATATGAGCCATACTTATTAATACCTATTGCCTTTGGTATGTTATTAGTTAATATGCCTTTAGGGGGACTAATGGAAGAGGGAGGTCTATTGTACTATCTATATCAGGGAACTGATTTAGGAATTTATCCTCCATTAATTTTCCTATGTGTAGGAGCAGGAACGGATTTTGGTCCTCTAATTGCTAACCCTAAGAGTATATTGTTAGGAGCTGCAGCTCAATTTGGTATATTCTTCACATTTATTGGGGCAATATTTTTAGATAAAATTGTACCTTTTGTAAGTTTTTCAGGACCAGAGGCAGCATCAGTGGCAATAATAGGGGGAGCAGATGGACCTACGGCATTGTTCTTAACATCCCGATTAGCTCCTGATCTATTAGGTCCTATAGCCATAGCAGCATATTCATACATGGCTTTAGTACCCATTATACAGCCACCAATAATGAGGGCTTTAACTACTAAGGAACAGAGACAGGTTAAGATGGAACAGTTAAGACCAGTATCTAAGAAAGAAAAGATAATATTTCCAATAATAGTGGCTATATTTACAATATTATTATTACCATCAGCAGCAGCTTTGATAGGAATGTTGATGCTTGGTAATTTGATCAAGGAATCAGGAGTAGTACCAAAGCTTACAGAAACAACTCAAAATTCATTAATGTATATAGTTACAATTTTATTAGGTATAACAGTTGGAGCAAAGGCAGAAGCTGAATTATTTTTAACAGCTGAAACATTAAGCATAATAGCTTTAGGACTTTTAGCATTCTCTGTAGGAACTGCAACAGGAGTATTATTCGGAAGATTAATGTATAAATTAAGTGGTGGAAAGATAAATCCAATCATAGGGGCAGCGGGAGTATCAGCAGTACCAATGGCTGCAAGAGTTGCACAAAAAATTGGACAAGAAGAAAATCCTTCTAACTTTTTACTTATGCATGCAATGGGACCAAATGTGGCAGGAGTTATTGGCTCAGCAGTAGCAGCAGGACTATTATTAATGTTTTTTGCTTAGAAAAAAGTCAGGGAGTTTTCCCTGACTTTTTTATATGTATCCTGCATATGTTCTATGCTAGTATATCTGGTTGATAAAAATGAAATCCAAATCGAATTTTAATGTTGAAAATTTACGTGAAAAAGAATAGGAATTTTCAGACATTAGTTTTATATAAATGATACAATATAGTATATCTAAAGATTATATTTATACTATATTGTATCATTTATGGGTAGTAAGATAAAAATACATAATTTTAGTAAAAGGGATGCATATAGTTTAGGTTTAGAAATTGAATCACATACAAAGATGACAAATGATATAGAACACAATATAGAAGGTTATGGTAATTTGAAATGGTCAAATTATAATTTAACTAAAAGTGATTTTAGGAACATGAAGGTAAAATGAAAGAAGCTATATTTAGAGATGGTAAATGGCACCATATTATTATTATGGGAATACTGCAAAAAGATTATATTGAATAGTATGAAAGAAATATATAATTATTAACAAACTATGACAACAAATTAAAGTTTGTCAGAAAGGAAGTATATAATGAAGTATATATTAATTCATGGACTTGGACAATATTCATAAAGTTGGAAGAAAACAATTTCTTATATGGGAGTACAAGAGAATATTATCTGTCCAGATTTATCTTTATTTCTAAGAAGAGGAGATATAACATATTCAAATCTATATCAATCCTTTTCACAGTATTGTGATAATTTTTCTGAACCGTTAAATCTATGTGGACTTTCATTAGGTGGAGTTCTTGCATTAAATTATGCCATAGATAATCCTTCAAAGGTTAATTCTTTGATATTGATAGGGACACAATATGAAATGCCAAAAGTATTACTTAAAATTCAAAATATTATTTTTCGATTCATACCTGAGAAATCTTTCAAAGGGATGGGACTTAGAAAGAAAGCATTTATTGAATTAACAAATTCTATGATGGATTTAAATTTTAGTGAAAACCTAAAAAATATTTCATGTCCTGTGTTAGTTATATGTGGAGAAAAAGATAAAGTAAATAAGAAAGATAAAGTAAATAAAAAAGCTACAAAGAATATAGCTGAAAATATAATAAAATCAGGAATTCAATTTGTAAAAAATGCTGGACACGAGGTAAATACTGATTCACCAAAAGAATTAGCAGAAATAATAAAATCTTTTTATTATAAACAACAACTATAATAATATAAGTTAATTGACAGCCAACATACCCATAAGTAGTAAAATCTTTGCAAAATAAGATAAAATAAAATTAAGAACAAATAACTGCAATTTTAAATATTTAATTATAAAATATAAAGGAAGTGTAGACTTATTAACTTTAGAGAAGAAATAAAGAATTATAAACCAATTAACGAACAAGAAGTTAATGATAAAAAAGTTACTTTAGAGTATATAGATAAATTTTATGACAATATACTAACTAGAGAAAATGAGATAGCTCATATGACTAGCTCTGGATTAATCTTAAATAAATCTTTAGATAAGGTACTTATGATTCATCACAACATTTACAATACTTGGGCTTGGACTGGAGGTCATGCAGACGGAAATAACAATATGCTAGAAGTGGCACTCAAAGAAGCAAAAGAAGAAACAGGGATTTCTAAAGTCTGGCCATTAACCAAGAAGATTATATCCATTGATATTATACCAGTATATGGTCATGTTAAAAGGGGAAAGTATGTTTCTTCCCATTTACATCTAAATATATCTTATATATTAATAGCAGATGAAAATGAAGAGTTAATTTTGAATGAATATGAAACTAGTGATGTAGGATGGGTTAAAACTAATAACCTTGATCAATATTCTAATGAACCTTATTTAATTAAAATTTACAATAAGATTATAAGTAGGGCAATACAAAATAGGTAATATAGTTATTTACACTAAAAATATATATAATTTAAGAAAAGTATATAGAATAGAAAATTGATTTATATTTTATATATAGTAATTATATTAGGGAGGAATTTATGGGAAAATATTTTTCTATAGGAGAAACAGCTAAGATTAATAATGTATCTATTCAAGCATTAAGACTTTATGACAAAATGGGACTTTTAAAACCAGCCTATGTTGATCCACATACTAACTATAGATACTATACAATAAATCAGTTTATGTATTTAGATTTAATTAAATATTCAAAACAGATAGGAGCACCTCTTAAGGAACTTAAGAATGTATTAGATAGTAAAGATATTATTAAATTGCTATCTTTTATAAAAATTCAACAAAAAATAGTAGATAAAGAGGTAATTAGACTAAAAAATATAAGTACGGCTATAGGACATATAGAAGATAAAATTAAATATGGTACAGAATATAAAGAAACTAATGAAATATACTTTAGACAAATTGAAAAGAGATTTATTATAGAGATTGCATTAAATAAAAAAGATGAAGAGAGCGATTTTCAAATAAAACTAAGAAGTATGGATAAAATTATAGAAGAGAATGAGATTATGTTTGAAGGAGAATCAGGATATTTTATTTGTTTAGATTTGTTTTTAGATGAAGGAAAGATATCTTATGAAAGTGTTTATTCAACTCTTTGTGTTGAGAATAATAACAAAGAAATTGATATTAAAGAAATTTCAGGTGGGAATTTTATATGTATTGCGTATTTTGATAGTGGAAGAGAAATGGCAATGGATAAATTAATAAAGTACATTAAAGAAAATAATATTCATCCTTTAGGTATTGGAGTCGAAACTCAATTATTTAATACAATAGAACAAGGTGAAAATTCTGATTTGTTATATGAATTGCAAATTTTAATTTAAACTATTGACTCTATACATGGTATAGACTTTATAATCTCTTTTAGGAGGGATGAACTATGAAGTCACTATGGAAAGAGTTTATAAAATATGCTGTACCATCTGTAATAGGTATTATGGTTTCTGCACTTTATATAGTTGTTGATGGAATATTTGTAGGTAGAGGAGTAGGAGCAAGTGCTTTAGCTTCAATAAATATAGCTTTACCTGTTACAACACTTATGATAGCTATTACAATGATGATAACTATGGGTGGTGCAGCAGTAACATCTATAAAATTTGGTCAGAATAAGTATGATGAAGGTAATAATATATTTTTGGAAAGCTTGTTTTTAATAGTAGTTATAACAGGTATATTATCAGTAGTTGGAGTATTTTTTCCTGAGGGGTTAGCTAAAATGTTAGGTTCTAGTAATGAGTTAGCAAAAGGTACAGCTGAATATCTTCGTTATTATTTGATGTTCGGTCTTGGGTTTTCAGGTAGTTTAGCTCTAAGTGCATTTGTTAGAAATGATGGAAATCCAAAACTAGCTATGATTGCTTTAATCGTAGGTGCAATAACTAATATAGTTTTAGATTATATGTTTATATTTATTTTTAATTATGGAATAGTTGGGGCGGCAATAGCCTCAGGATTAGGGCAATTATCCAGTGTATTCTTACTACTAAGTCATTTTTTTAGAAATCAGGGAAAACTTAAGCTATATATACCTCAGCTTAAAAAATCTGAACTCATTAGAATTCTTAAGGCAGGAACACCAGAGTTTATAGTTCAGGTATCACCAGCAGTTAGTGTATTCACCTTTAACCAGGTTATAATGAGAAGAATTGGAGAGGTTGGTATTGCAAGCTTTAGCATAATTGGATATATAAGTGTGGTGCTTATAGCATTATTTATTGGTATTTCTCAAGGCATACAACCATTATTAAGCTATAATTATGGAAAAGAAAATTATAAAAAAGTAAACAAAGTATTCAAAATGGGAGTAAAAACTAACTTTACTGCTTCATTAATAATATATTTAATAATATTAGTTTTAGGAGAAAAAATAATTAGTATTTTTAATAGTGATAAAACACTTATAAAATTAACTTTTGATGCTATGGTTATTTATGCCTTTTCATTTATTATTGCCTCAATAAATATAGTTAATATAAATTATTATCAATCTACAGAAAATCCTAAAATAGCAAATATTATATCTGCAAGCAGAGGGCTAGTGTTTACAGTAGTTTTTGTAATAATTCTTCCTCTAATTATAGGAGATATAGGCATTTGGACTTCTATTATTTTAGCGGAGATATGCACTTTGATATTTTCTTTATATTTGATATATATAAAGAAAATAGAAATAAATAAAATTTAAAACTTTAGTATAGGAAAAATAACTTAAATAATTAATTATAATAATTAGCTGAAGACTTGGTCTTCAGCTAAAATAATTTTACTATCAAATATTTTGTTAATTCTTCATATGAAAATGTAGGAGCAGAAATTTTATTTTATAGATTAAAGATGGTAATATAAATATAGGTTTATTATTTCAATTAATTATTAGAACGAATTAAATATAAAGAAGAATATTAATGAAAGTAGCAATTAATAAAAAGAGGAGTGGAAATTATTTTAGATAATAAAATGAAATTTGTACAAGTTGCATCTGAATTCACCTATGATTTAGAAGTTTTAGGTGAATTAATAAATCATGAAAAAGTAAATAAGTATATTGAATCAGAGTTAGATCAATTATTAGAACTAAATAAAATAGATATTATGGAGACAAGATTTAAACATTTTAATATTCCAAAAACAAAGATTTCTGATTACGAACAAAAATTAATTAAGATTGGAGAGACAGATAAATTTGTTTTAGCAGGAATTCGACATATGGGGGGAAATCCTAAGAAACCCTTTATTTATATATGGCCTAATTTTATGATAAAACAATCTGATATTAAAGATATAGTTAAAAATGTATATCCATATTTCAAGGTTTTCAAACCACTACATATTAATTTTTGGATCAATTCCACTTTATTATCAAAATATGAATTAGATGAAAAGTTTTTTACTGTTCAACAATCTTTTATTGGTAATGTAATAAAATTAAATTCAAAAAATTCTACAACAGCTAAAAGTAAATTTAAACTTCAAGAAGTTAAGAGTAGTGAATATTATAAATGGTATGAAAATGAGTACAATAATTTTCATATTATGAATCCTGATATGAAAGAAAGAATACCTATAAATGATATTGAATTAATGGAAAAATGTCGTGAAGAAAATCTATTATATTATGGTGTTTTAAAAAATGAAAAGGTCGGTATAATTGCGGCAGAAAAAAGTGGGATTTTTGGACTAGAAGGTATATATATTAATGAAATTATGATAGCTAAAGATTATAGAGGGAATAAATATTCTGAATTATTACTTAGCTATTTTATAGATATATTACCTGAATCGGTAGAAGTATTATGGTGTAATATTGATTGTGAAAATATACCTTCTACAAAAACTGCAATATATTCAGGACAAGAAGTATTTAGTGTAGAGTGCTTTTACCAATTGTAAAATTTAAAGAGGTAAAAATATATAGAGGATATTGATATCCTCTATATATTTTCAATTTGCCAATCTATAGGATTTTTTCCTATAGATTTTAAAAATTTATTAGTCTTAGAAAAAGGTCTACTTCCAAAAAAACCTCTATAAGCAGCTAATGGGCTTGGATGAGGTGCTTTTATAATATGATGAATTGGATTATTTATTAAATCTTGTTTTGATTGAGCATTTTTACCCCATAATATAAAAACAATAGGATCTTTTCTCTTATCTAGTAAACTAATTATTTTATCCGTAAAATATTCCCATCCCATGTTTCTATGAGAATTTGGTTTGTGTGCTCTAACTGTTAATACAGTATTAAGTAGCATTACCCCTTGCATTGACCATTTTTTCAAATATCCATTATTAGGGATATAACAATTTAAATCATTATTTAATTCTTTATAAATATTTACTAAAGAAGGAGGAATTCCAACTTCAGGTTTTACAGAAAAGCTTAAACCATGAGCCTGATTTGGACCATGATATGGATCTTGCCCTAAAATGACTACTTTTACATCTTTGTAGTCAGTAAAATGCAAAGCGTTAAATATATCATACATATCTGGATAAATAGTTTTAGTTTTATATTCATTTATTAAAAATTTTCTCAAGTTTAAATAATAATCTTTTTTAAATTCATCTTCTAATAAATCCTTCCAATCATTTTTTAAAATCTGCATTATAATCTCCTTTTCTATATACTCAAATGTCTTTTTCCTTTATCATTTGCTATTTCTCTTAAATCATTTACTTGTTCTTCTCTACCTAATACTATCATAGTATCTCCTTCTTTTAGCACCTCATCTGAACTGGGGTTAAATGATAATTTTTCTGAATCTTTCTTTTTTATTGCAAGAACAATTAGTCCAGTTCTTTCAGGTATTTTAACTTGTCTTAAAGTTTTATTTATGATAGATGAATTTGTTGATATAACTACATCTTCAAGATCCAGTATTACATCTCCAGCTCTTGTCATTATATCTAAAAAAGAAATAACTGTAGGTCTAAGCATTAATGCAGCCATTCTGGTTCCACCTATTTCATTCGGAGAAATAGTGTTATTTGCTCCAGCTTTTTTTAATTTTTCATCTGCATGTTTATTTATAGCACGAGATACTATATATAAATCTTTATTCATTTGTCTTGCAGTTAAAACTGTATAAACATTTTCTGCATCAGTTGATAGAGAAGATATAAGTCCCTTGGCATTTTTAATTTTGGCTTTTTTAAGAATTTCTTCTGCTGTTGCATCTCCATGTATTGCAAATACATCATCTTCTATTAATTCATTGATTTTATTTTTATCTTTATCTATAACCACAAATGGTTCATTACTTCTTTTAAACTGCTTGATAGCATTATAACCTGTTTCTCCGGATCCACATATTATATAGTGGTTATTTAATTTTGTTATATCCTGCTCCATTTTTCTCCTCCTCCAAGCTTTTTTTAAATCTCCCTCTAAAAAAGAAGACACTATACTACTGAATAAATAACCTGCTGTACCTAAACTTACAAATATTAAAATTATAGAAAAGAGTTTTGCTTCAGTATTCATTTCTCCAACTTCTGCATAGCCAACAGTAGATATGGTTATAACAGTCATATATAATGCATCTATAAAATTAAGTTCAAGCAATATTTTATATCCAATAACTCCTGTCACAATTAAGGATATAAGTAGTACTATTACAAAATTAAGATTACTCTTTTTTTCCATATACTCACCTTTTATATTCATATTTTACTATCAATATAATTATAACATAGGAAAAATAAGATAGTGATACTTAAATTGTGTGTTATAATGAGCAAATAAGGGTATAATCTCTTTATAAATTAATAGCATAAATTACTGGAGGTATTTATACAGATGAAAAAAGTTCATGTAATTACAGGTGGAAGTAGTGGTATAGGTTTAGAATGTGCAAAATTATTTAAAGAGGGTACTGTTGTAATAGCTAGTAGAGGTGAAGATAAGCTAATAACTGCAAGTGAAGAGTTAAATAATATAGGAATAGATGTTGAATATTATTCTACTGATGTATCCGACAAAGAAAGTGTAAAGAAATTAATTGATTATGCAAAAAGTTTTGGAGAATTAAAGACTATGGTACATGCAGCTGGTGTAAGTGGAACTGTTGGAGATGTAATGAAAACTTTAAAAATAGATTTACTTGGAACTTACAATGTAGTTGAAGAAACATATAATGGAATTGATAAAGGGGCTTCTGTTATTTTAATTGCTTCAATGATGGGTCATATGGTTTCATCAAATAATGATCAAGATGAACTTTTAAGAAATCCTCAACAAGAAGATGCTTTAGAAAAAATAGCTTCATTTTTAGATGGAGATTCTGATTTGGCATATAATTATGCAAAGCATGGAGTTCAATTAATTGCAAAACTTAATGCAACTCGTTTTGGCAAAAAGAATAGTAGAATAGTTTCTGTATCTCCAGGAATAATAATGACTCCAATGGCAAAGAAAGCAAGTGCAGAACATCCTGAAAGAATGGAATATATGAAGTCTATAACTCCAATAGGTAAAAATGGAGAGTCTGAAGAAGTATCTGAGTTAGTTCATTTCTTAGCAAGTGATAAGGCTTCATTTATAACTGGTACAGACATATTAGTTGATGGAGGATTAACACTTAATTTACAAAAACAAAAACAAAAATAATTAAATTTTAAGGAGTAATAATATTTAATGGAACAAAACAATTCAAAGAAAAGAATTAATAAATTTATAAGAGAGACAGGGATTTGTTCTAGAAGAGAAGCTGATTCAATGATAGAACAAGGCAGAGTTAAAATAAATGGTAGAAAAGCAGAATTAGGAGACAAAGTTGATTTTAATGATTATATAGAAGTAGATGGTAAATTAATAAATGATAAACCAGAACTTATATATATAGTATTAAATAAGCCTAGAGGTATAACTTGTACAACAGAATCACATGTAAAAGGTAATATAGTAGACTTTGTAAATTATCCTGAAAGGATATTTCCCATAGGTAGACTTGATAAAGATTCTGAAGGCCTAATATTTTTAACAAATGATGGTGATATTGTAAATAAAATTCTTAGGGCAGGAAATAATCATGAAAAAGAATATATAGTGACAGTAGATAAACCTATAACAAATAAATTTATAAAAGATATGTCAAATGGAGTTCCTATATTAGATACAGTAACAAAGAAATGTTTTGTTGAAAAAATTAGTAAATACAAATTTAAAATAATATTAACACAAGGACTTAATAGACAAATTAGAAGAATGTGTTCATATTTAGGGTATAATGTAGTAAAACTTAAAAGAATAAGAATAATGAATGTAACTTTAGAAAATTTACCCATAGGCAAATGGAGATATTTAACAAACACAGAAATGAATACTATAAATGAAATGACTAAAAATTCAAGTAAAATGGATCAATAAAGATCTATTTTACTTTTTAAATTATAAAATCATGAACTATAAACATGTATTTATTATTAAAATAAAGCGATTTAAATAACATTTAACAAAAAAAATATATTATAATTCGGAATTTTACTGGCAAATATTTTGAATATGTAATATAATAAAATATAGCAAATCACTTTTTAGATTTTTTAATCCTCTTATAGATTAATTCTCTTATATTATTTTAGTCTACATCTTACTTTACCAAAGCTTTTAAATTATAATATCATAATTGATAAGGACAAGCTAGCTGTGTATAAACTTCTAGCTTTAATTTTAAATGTTAATAATTACATTATTAAAAATTATTGTTTAATTATTTTTAATATAAAAGGAAAGGAGAAATTAAATGATTCAATTTAAGAACGTAAAAAAAATATTTGATGATGCAACTGAAGCTGTTATTGATGATTTAAGCTTTCAAATCAAAAAAGGCGAGTTAGTTGTACTTATTGGAGAAAGTGGCTGTGGAAAGACTACTACAATGAAGATGATAAATAGACTCATTGAGCCATCAGGAGGAGAAATATTAATAAATGGTGATAACATACTAGACATAAACGCTATACAACTCAGAAGAAATATAGGATATGTTATTCAAATGGTTGGTCTTTTTCCACATATGACCGTAAGCGAAAATATTGAGCTTGTACCACTACTAAAAGAATGGACTCAAGAAGAACGAGAAGAAAGAGCACGTGAACTATTAGATTTAGTGGGACTTCCAGCAGATGAATATGCTAAGAGATATCCTTCAGAATTAAGTGGGGGCCAACAACAAAGAGTAGGTATAGCAAGAGCATTAGCTGCAAATCCTGATATTTTATTAATGGATGAGCCTTTTTCTGCACTTGATCCTATAACTCGCGAACAATTACAAGATGAACTTATAAGATTGCAATCAGAATTATCCAAAACCATTGTTATGGTTTCTCATGATATGGATGAAGCTATCAAAATGGCAGATAGAATAGCTGTTATGGATAAAGGAAATATTGTACAGTTTGATACTCCAGAAGAGATATTATCTAATCCTAAAAACGAATTTATAGAAAACTTTGTTGGGAAAGATAGGTTATGGAGAAGTCCAGAACTTATTAGTGCTAGTGATATAATGGTTAAAAAATATCCAAAGATTTATCTTAGAAGAAGACTTGCTGAAGCAGTTGAGAGAATGAGAGAAAGAGAAGTTAATTTCCTTATAATTGTAGATAAAGATGAAAATTATCAAGGATATATAACTGCTAAGGATACAAGAAGTAATGATAAAAGTATGACTATGACTGAACTTAAAAGAACAGATATAAAGCCAGTACATGAGGATATGAGTATGGCAGACGTTATAAATATAATAAATGAACAAAATATCAACTTTGTTCCTGTTATAAACTCTCAAAATAAAGTAAAAGGAGTAGTAACAAAGAGTAGTGCATTAAATGTTATATCTGATTTATTACAAGTTGATTAGGAAAGGAGAATTTTATGGTTTTTAATTATATGATTGAGAATTTTAGTGAGATTATAGCGAAAACTATTGAACATATGCAAATAACACTTACTGCAGTATTATTAGCAGTACTTATAGGCGTACCACTAGGAATAATAGTTTCAAGAAGTAAAAAACTAGGAGATGGAATACTTGCAGTTGCAAATATATTTCAAACAATACCAAGTTTAGCCCTTTTTGGTTTTATCATTCCAATCCCCCTTATAGGAGGTATAGGTTATAGACCTGCGGTTATAGTATTATTTTTATATGCACTATTACCTATTATTAAAAATACATTTATAGGTATAAAAAGTGTAGATGAATCTATAACAGAATCTGCAAAAGGTGTAGGAATGACTCCTATGCAAATATTATTTATGGTAAGCTTGCCATTATCATTTCCAGTTATAATGGGGGGGATAAGAGTTGCTACAGTAATTAATATTGGTACTACTACAATTGCAGCACTTATAGGAGCTGGAGGATTAGGTGATTTCATATTCCGTGGTATATCAATGAGTGATAACTCTATAATCCTTGCAGGTGCTATACCAACTACAATTTTAGCTCTTGGAATAGACTATTTACTTGGTTTGATAGAAAAGAAAGCTTCAGTTTCTGTCTTTGGGCACCTTATTACTGACAAGAAGACAAGAAAAAGAATAGGTGCTTTAGTTTTAGCAGTTGTGTTAATTATAGTGAGTGCTGTAGGATATCAGTATTTCAATGAAGATGAAACTATTGTTATAGGAACTAAAAATTATACAGAAGCTAGAATAGAAGGACAGATACTTTCAATATTAATTGAAGAAAATACAGAGTATGAAACTGAAGTAAAAGAATTAGGAGGTACACTTCCAGCATTTGAAGCACTTAAAAGTAATGATATAGACACTTATGTAGAATATACAGGAACAGCTTATGGCGCAATACTTAAAAGACAAGATGTAGAAACTGATTCAGAGAAAGTATATAATATAGTAAAAGAAGAATATAATGAAAAATATAATATTACGTGGTTGGATCCTTTAGGGTTTAATAACACTTATACTTTAGCATTAAAATCAGATTTAGCAAAAGCAAATAACTTGGAAACATTCAGTGATTTAGTATCAATGTCTGATAGACTTGTTTTAGGTGCAGATATGGAGTTTTTAGACAGAGAAGATGGATATCCTGGACTTAAAGAAACATATGGACTGGAATTTAAAGAAGCAAATGGTCTAGATACAGGTCTTAGATATAATGCTATAGAAAGTGGTGAAGTTGATGTAATAAATGCATTTTCTACTGATGGTAAAATAATAGATTTGAATTTAACTATTCTTGAAGATGATAAGTCATTTTTCCCACCATATTATGCAGCACCTATAGTTCATAATGAAAGTCTTAAAAAATATCCAGAATTAAAAGAGGTATTAGAAAAGTTAGGTGATACTATATCAGATGAAGAAATGCAGAATATGAACTATCTTGTTGATGTTGAAAAAGAAGATTTAGAAAAAGTAGCAAGAGATTTCTTAGAAAAAAAAGGTTTAATATAAAATAAAAGAGAAAAATAACACCAATTATATTATAATATAATTGGTGTTATTTTTATTTAAACTTAAGGAGATGAATAATAATGATAAGTATATTTTCTCAATATAAGGGTCTTTCTAAATCTGCATATGTTATATTTTTTGCTAGAATAATAACAAATATGGGAGGTTTTATTTGGCCACTTTTAACTTTGATACTTAGTCGAAAGATTGGATATTCAGCATCCACAATAGCTTGGCTTTCCATTGCTATTGGTGGGTTGTTCCTACCTGCTACAATAATAGGAGGAAAACTTGCTGATAAATATAACAGAAAAAAATTAATAATTACATTTGACATAATCACTGTAATATTTTTCATATTAGCAGGACTTGTAGAACCTGGAACATTAATGCTTGTATTTTTTGTAATAGCAGGATTATTTGCTAATATGGAATACCCAGCATTTGAAGCATTGATAGCAGATGTAACTAAACCAAAAGAGAGAGAAAAAGTTTATTCACTATCATATTTAGGTCATAATTTAGGATTTATGTTTGGGGCAAGTATTGGCGGATTGTTATTTGAAAACTATTTAAGTCTAGCATTTATAATTGATGGAGCTACAACTCTTTTATCTACTATTCTTATAATATTTTTTATTAAAAATGTAAAAATTCAAAATATTGAGGAAGAAGAAGAAAATGAATATGAAAATAATGCTGATATAAACACTTCATCACTTGATATTCTGAAGAAGAGAAAATCAATACTTATACAGTTAATAATATTTATGTTTTCATCATTTATATATGATCAATGGTCTTTTGTATTGCCACTTTATATGGAAGATATATTTTTGGATAAAGGAGCAAGATATTTTGGCTTGATTTCTAGTTTTAATGGATTTGTAGTTATAGCATTTACTCCTATAGTTACTCATTTACTAAGAAAATTGAATGAATTGCCTAAAATAATAATAGGAATAACTCTTTACTCACTTAGTTATTTAATTATAGTAGATACTAATATTTATTTTATATTTTACATAATGATGTTTGCATTTACAATAGGGGAAATAGTAAATATGTTAGGATCAGCCCCTTATATAAGTAGAAGAGTTCCTGCAAGTCATAGAGGTAGGATAAATAGTTATAGAAATATTGGTTATTTTATAGGTGGAACTGGAGGAAGAGTAATTATGGGCTATTTAATTGATAATATGTCTTATGGTGCTGCATTTATTGCCCTTGGAATCATAGGAATTATAGCTGCAATAGTAGTAGGTTTTAATTATAAATTAGATAAATCTATATTTCCAAAACTATATCAAAGTGACAATGGTAAAGTGAAAATAGATGCTCAACTTGAAGAATAATTTATTCAAACATATTGAAGAAAATTCTTATAAACACATAAAACCTTCATTTATGGGTATAGAAAAGAATATAATAAATCAATAGAAGAATGTATTTTAATGAAAATGTAATATAACAAAAAAAATAAGCTATAAATCCATTTTTTTGAAATGATTATGTAATATATATTATAAATCTAAAAAAAATTTTAATTGTATAGTTAATTCTAAACATTTTCTAAAATTGAATTGGCTTGTTTAAGGGGATTGAACAGATAAATTATAATAAACTATATTTAGATACAATAAAATAAATTTATTATATCTAAAAAAACAAGAATTGTTGTTATAGTTTTTTAATACTATTAATAAGAATAGATAATTGATATTTTACTCACTTTGATATAAACTATCTTTATAGTAAAATAGAAATATAATGTAAATTAATAGGATATGGAATGAAGAGGGGATAATATGAAACTCAAAAACAAATTACTAAGTGGGTTTAAAAACAATATAATATTTATACTACTGATAATAGGAGCAATTCTAAATGATATATTATTAAGAATGATGACAGTAGGTGGAATTTCTTACTGGAAGCCTATTGTAACTACTATACCAATGATAATTTTCACAAGTATAATAGCATTATTTTTATCATATAAACGTAGAAATTATTTATATATAGCATTGTCAGTATTTTTTGGTTTATTAAATGGAATGAATTATGTTTATTATAAGCATTATAGTTCATTTTTATCATTTTCATTATTAAAGCAACTTACTCAAGTTAAAGAAGTAGGAGATAGTGTAATAAAGACATTAGACTTTAAAGTGTTGCTATTTGCAATTCCTACAATAGTATTAGTAATAGTTATACGTAAATTAAAAAGAAAGAATTTCTTTGAAAAAGCAGAGAATAATAGAAGTAGATTAGAGTTTGTTGTTCCACTTGTTATAGGAACTACAATTTTATTCTTTGTATTTAATACTTTGAGTGGTACAGATAAGAGTCGTATAATGAAACAGTGGAATAGACCATATTTAGTTGAACAATTAGGTATATATTCTTATACTACTGCAGATTTTGTGAAGAATATCGCTTCAAGCAGTGTACCAGAAATTAAAACAGAAGAAGCTACTGTTTTATTAGAAGATTTAGTTGAAAATAATATAGATAAACAAAATAAAAATGAATATACAGACATATTTAAAGGTAAAGATGTATATGTAATACATTATGAAAGTGCAGAAAAATTTGCTATGGAGTTAGAATTTGAAGATGGTCCTGTGACTCCATTTTTAAACAAGATGGCTAGTGAAGGATTATATTTTGATAATTTCTATCCTCAACACTCAGTAGGAACAAGTAGTGATTCAGAGTTTACATTTAACACTTCACTTTTACCAATAAATAATGGAACAGTCTTTATGACTCATGCTGATAGAAATTATGTATCTTTGCAAAAATTATTGAAAAATAAAGGATACTATACTATGAGTATGCATGGTAATAATGGAGACTTTTGGAATAGAAATGTGATGCACAAAACCTTAGGTTATGACAAGTTTTTTGCTAAAGATGATTATGTAATTGATGAAGAAGTAGGACTTGGATTAAGTGATAAATCTTTCTTTGACCAATCAATTCAAAAAATAAAGCAGGTTAAACAAGAACAACAGAAACCAATTATGTCAACTCTTATAACCCTTTCTAATCATTATCCTTTTGATGATGTAGAAAAATATCCAGAGTTTAACGTAGGACATTTAGAAGGCACAGATATAGGAAATTACTTAAAATCTTATCATTATGCCGATGTAGCTTTACAATCGTTTATAGAAGGAATGGATAGAGAAGGATTATTAGATAATGCTGTAGTGGTTTTATATGGTGATCATCATGCTAAAATATCAACTGATGATTACAGAAAGACATTTAATTATAATCAAGATACAGGAGAATATTATACAAAAGAAGATCCAGAATATACAGCTATGAATGGAACATTTAAAAAGCAATTAAAAAGAACTCCATTTATTGTTTGGTCTAAAGATAAGCAATTTAATGAAACTATCAACACACCAATGGGAATGGTAGATGCTCTACCTACAATTTCAAATATGTTAGGGATATTTAATCCTTATCAATTAGGGAATGATATTATGAGTGTAAAAGAAAATAATGTGGTATTTCCTGATGGATCATGGTTGAATAAAAAACATTTTTATTCAGCATCATCTTCAAAATTATATTCATTTGAAAGTGATGAAGTAATAGAAAATCCAAAATTAATTGCTACAAATGAAATGATAGATAAAAAGATAGATTTATCTAATAATATAATTCAAAATGACTTAATAAGATTTTTTAACGGGCTACTTGCTAATCAGAAAGTATTAACACCGGAAAAGAGATCTATGATGTATATGGAACCAATTAGCTAACTATAAAGGCGACCTATTAAACAAATAAATGGGTTGCCTTTAATATTATTTTGGATAAGGAGTGTGTCAATTGAACAAACATAAAATAAGTATTTTAATTATAGTTGTATTTTTAATGACTGTATTAGTATTTACTGGATGTAGTAGTCAGACTAAAGAAGAGGCATTTAGTACATATAAAGATAATTGGGAATCTAAAGATTATGAAAAAATGTATGGAATGTTATCAACTGATTCAAAAAAATATATATCAAAAGAAGATTTTATAACAAGATATACTAATATATATGATGGTATTGGAGCTAAGGATATAAATATAGAACTAAATGAAGAACAAGACAAAGAGGATACGTTGAAATTTAAGTTGAAAATGGATTCAGTAGCAGGTGAAATGAAACTAGAAGATTTTAATATTGAAATGGTAGAAGAAGAGAGAGATGGAGAAAAAAAATGGTATGTGAAATGGGATGAAAGTCTAATTTTCCCAGAGATGAGTAAAGAAGATAAAGTTAGAGTAGAAACATTATATGCAGAAAGAGGAGAAATATACGATAAATTTGGAAATGGACTTGCTGTAAATGGGACAAGATATAACATAGGTATATATCCTAAATTATTTGAAGAAAATAAAGAATCTAATATATCTAATATGGCAAATATTCTGGACATAGACAAAGAATTAATAGAAGATAAATTAGACAAAAATACTAATCCAGAATATTTTATTCCTATAGTAAAGTTGTCAGTAGATGATACAAAACTTTCGCAACTTCTTGATATCAAAGGTGTAAAACATCAAGAAGTTAAAGAAAGAGTATATCCTGGAGGAGAAGCGTTTGGAGCATTAATTGGCTATACTGGCTCTATAACAGCTGAAGAATTAGAAAAGGATAAAGAAGGTATATATAATAGTACAAGTATAGTTGGGAAACTAGGACTAGAGTCAGTTCATGAAAAAAGTCTTCGTTCTAAAGATGGTAAAGAAATATATATATCTAAAATAAATGATGGAGAGGAAATAGACAAGGTAGTTTTAGCAAAAACTAGACCTGAAGATGGTAAAGATTTAAAATTATCTATAGATATGGATTTACAAAAGAAAATATATAATGAAATGGACGGAAGTGTAGGGGCATCTGTTGCAATACATCCAATAACTGGTGAAGTTTTATCAATGGTAAGTTCTCCTTCATTTGATTCAAATTTATTTACAACTTATATATCAAAGACTCAATCTAAGGAATGGGAAGATACAGAAGTAAATGAATTTCAAAATAGATTTAATGATGCATATTCTCCAGGCTCTACATTTAAACTTGTAACGGCAGATATTGCTTTAGATAAAAATTCAATAAATCCTAGTGAAAAATTGAGTATAAATGGAAAGCGGTGGCAAAAAGATAATTCTTGGGGAGATTATAAAGTAACTAGAGTGAGTGATAAAATTTCTAATGTTAATTTAAATGATGCATTTGTATATTCAGATAATATATATTTTGCAATGGCTGCACTTGAGATTGGAGAAAAAAACTTTATAGAAGAATCGAAAAAATTTGGATTCGATGAAGACATTCCAGTGAACTATCCTATAGAAAAGTCTCAAATTGCTAATGAAAATAATATTGAAAATGAAATACTATTAGCGAATACGGGATATGGTCAAGGAGAAGTACTTGTAAGCCCATTACATCTTTCGTTAATTTATAGTTCAGTTGTAAATGATGGAAATATAATGAAACCTATATTAGAACAAGGTGAAGGTGTTAAATCAGAAATATGGAAAAAAGATGTTATAACTGATAAAAATATAGACATATTAAGAGAAGGTTTAATTAATGTAATTGAAGATGAAAATGGCACAGGAAATGAAGCTAAACTTGATGGCATAAAATTGGCAGGTAAAACTGGAACTGCAGAATTAAAATCATCACAAAGCGAAACTGGAAAAGAAAATGGCTGGTTTGTAGCTATGAATGTTGATAACCCTGAATTAGTAGTTTCTATGATAATAGAAGGTGTAGAAGATAAAGGCGGTAGTCATTATGTTGTTCCAAGAGTTAAAAATATAATGGAGTATTATATAAAATAATAATAAAAAGCTAATTCCTTTTGGAATTAGCTTTTTATTATATCATCTGCTAATATTTGCATGGGGTCTAGTAAAGGTATAGATATATGTGAAGTCTTTAACACCAGATTGATTTCAGTGCATCCAGAAATCAATATTTCAGCTCCATTTTTTATAAGTTGCTCACTAGCCTGTAGTAATAAGTTAAGAGGATATTTATCTATATTTCCACTTTTTATCCCTTTTTCTCCATATATAGCTTCCATTACATTATATTTCTGAATATTTTTATCGGGATAAATTAGATTTATGTTTTTAATGTACTTCTCAAATAATTTTATATTTATAGTTCCAGTAGTTGAAAGTACACCAATGGTTTTAATATTTGGGTAATTCTGCTTTATATATTTATTAGTTTGTTCTAGGCAATTTAAGATTGGAATTTTTAAGTTGCTCTGTACTTCTTCTATAAAATAATGAGCAGTAATGCAGGGTATACATGCTATATCTACACCAGATTTTTCTAAGTTTCTACCTGTTTGTATTAGAGCTTGTACTGGATTTTCACCTAATCCTAATATATATTTTGTTCTATCTGGTATTTTAGGATTATTATCTATGATAACCCTAAAATGATCTTGGTCTGAATTTACTTTTGTAGCCTTTATAATTTTTATAAATAAATCAGCAGTAGCTTCAGGTCCCATTCCACCTAATATACCTATAACCTTATCATTCATTCATTCACTCACCTTTTTTATTCCATAATATCTAGACTTGATGAACCAGCTACCCTATCTTTTAGAGGTATATATAATAAGTCTTTATTTATATCCGGTCTTAAGTCATGCATGATTTCAAGTGCAATATGAGCACCATAATCCATACCTTGGCACCCTGCCAGCAATACTACATCGCTGTCTTTTGCACGAGAAAGCCCACTATTAATTGCATCAGGTAATTCATCATACAACTCTACTTCTATATTATTTTTATTCATGATATCCATAAATACATCTAATTCTTCTTGAGTGACTTTATCTTTTTCGGTTACATGAGAGGTACTTTTTGTTGCTATTATTTTCTTGAAGCCTAATTTATCTGCCCAATTTGCTATTGTTTCAGCATTTTCTTTATTTACTATTGGTCCACGACTGCCTCTTATTGCATATACTAAATGTAAATCTTTATAAACCATCTTATGAAGAGTGCCAAGTGTAACATTTATATTTCCAACATTTGCAAAGTGGTCATCTATAATTTTAAAGTTATCTTCAAATATAAATTGAAAACGTCTTTCAACACCAACAAAACTTTCTAAACTTTTTTGAATAGTTTTTATTGGAACTCCAGATAAAAGAGCAATAGCAATAGCACTCATTGAATTATATACTGAATGGAATCCTGGTACTGATAAATTTATTTTAAATCTTCTTTTATCATATTTTATATCTCCTAGATTTAAAGGATTATTTATAGATACATAGAAACTTGCTCTACCTGTAGATAGATCTAGTTCTTCACATGATAAATCACCATCTTTATTTTCAACACCATATGTTAAAATATTTGCTTCAGTTTTATCTATTAAATTTTTAAGCATAGGTGAATCAATATTAAGTACTGCCCAAGCAGATTCTTTAGCCTTTGTGATAAGACTTGATTTCACATTGAAATAATCTTCAAAGGAGCCATGTAAATCAATATGTTCTCTACTTATATTATTAAAGGCAACAATATCAAAGTCTACATTTTCAACTCTATTTAATTCTAAAGAAGATGATGAAACTTCCATTGTTACATGTGAAACTTTTTTATTTTTCATTTGGTAAAAGTAATTTTGTAAATCTAATGATTCAGGAGTTGTTAAGATTGAAGGTATAGTCACATCTCCAAACTTACTCATAACTGTTCCAATAAGTCCTGTATTAGATCCATTATCAGAAAGTATTTTGTCTGTCATAAATGATGTTGTTGTTTTTCCATTTGTAGCAGTAATTCCTATAATTTTCATACTTCGCGAAGGGTTATTATAAAAATGACTACTTAAATGTGCTAGTGCCTTTCTACTATTTGATACTTGATATTGTGGGATATTCCATCCATCTTGATATTCTTCTACAATTAATGCACTTGCTCCATTGTTGATTGCGTTCATTATATACTTATGACCATCAGTTTTATATCCTTTTATGCATACAAATATATTGCCCTTTTGAACCTTTTTTGAATGATATGATATTCCTGTTATGTCAATATTTTTTTCATTCCAAGAATTAATTATATTTATTGATTTAAGAAGTTCATTTAATTTAATCATTGGTTATTCATCTCCTATATTATAAAAACTTATTTTTAGCATGTTTAAATTTTGAGTTCATAAATGATATTGCTGGTTTCGGATCTTTTATATCCCATATTGCATATGCTTTTGGTTTAAAATAAGATGATAAAACTTTTAAAAAAGTTAATTGTTTAGTTTTAATATAATCTTTTACCGCAAGTAAATCCTCATATGCATACCAAAAAGTTAAATTAGTATCATAATTTATAGATTTTGGATTTAAAGGTTCACCTATTAATTCTCTATATGCTATATATGGCATATTGAGCCCACATTTATATATAAGGCTATTTAAATTAGTAGTTCTCGCATTTATTTCTATTAGATAATATTTGCCAGTTTCAGCATCTTTTTTAAATTCGATTTCTGAAAATCCTTTAAATCCTATAGCTTCTAAAAAATTAGCTGCTATATGGTATAACTCTGGTATGTATTTTTGACTTGTATAAACTGAAGCTCCAAAATTTATAGGATATTGACGGAGCTTTTGACAAGTCATCCAATGAGTAACTTTATTATATTGATCTACATAAGCATCAAATGTGTACATATGATCATCAAAGCCAGGTATTATTCTTTGAATTATAACTTCTAAATTTTCATCTGTTGCTTTTTTTATTGAATTTATTAGATCGTCTCTATTATATACTTTAAAGAGTTTAATTTTAAATTTCCTTACAAATGAAGGAGAATCTACAGGTTTTACAATGCATGGATATTTAATTATCCTTTCTACCTTTTCTATATAATTTTCTTCATTAAGTCTTACTGTTTCAGGTACAGCTATATTATGCTTTTCTGCTAATCTATGAAGAGATTCTTTATTCATGACAGTAGTATATAGTCCTTTTTCATTTTGAGGTATAAGATAATATTTTTTTAACTTATATAAATATTTATCTATAAATTCTACATAAGGATCAGCACTAGGAAATAGTACGGGTTTTTTATCTTGCTTTTTAGCATAACTTATTAAAAAATCAACTAATTCATCAGGATGTTCCTTATAATGAGGAGCTATTAATTTTTCATTTAGATATTTAGAATGAAAACCATAGGTGTCTTTCTTAGAATAGTCAATAGCAGTTACATTTATACCTTCTATTCCTAAGGAGCGTATAATACTAAGACCTATATAATAGTTTGCTCCAAGCACAACAGCTTTATTTTGCATTAGTTCACTTCCTTTAAAGTATATAAGATTAACTAATTTGTTCTATTAATTTTATCATATATTTACATTATATCAAATAGATGATTATTAGCTGAAGCTAATTTTTTAGTTACAATTATATTACAATGGGTATATACTTAATTAATCCAATAATATAATAAAATAATTGAATATATAAATGAAGGAGAATAAATATATGAATTGGTTTTTAGAATTAAATCCAGTAGTTCAAGCATTATTTGCAACGTTATTTACATGGGGACTTACTGCTCTTGGAGCTGCCCTTGTATTTTTCTTTAAAAAGATTAATATAAATGTATTAAATGGAATGTTAGGTTTTGCAGCAGGAGTTATGATTGCTGCAAGCTTTTGGTCATTACTTGCACCTGCAATAGAAATGTCTGATGGATCATTTATACCAGCTGTAATAGGATTT
Source organism: Senegalia massiliensis (assembly GCF_900626135.1). Lineage (NCBI taxonomy): Bacteria > Bacillati > Bacillota > Clostridia > Eubacteriales > Clostridiaceae > Senegalia > Senegalia massiliensis. Next base: position 103,803 of record NZ_LR130785.1, on the reverse strand, counting down.
TTAGCTGGAGGAGCATTTTTGTTAATAGTTGATAAATTGCTTCCTCACTTACACTTAGGTGAACCTAGACAACAAGCTGAGGGTATAAATACAAGTCTACAAAGAAGTATACTATTAGTATTTGCAGTTACTTTGCATAATATACCAGAAGGATTAGCTGTAGGGGTTGCTTTTGGAGCAACAGCAGCAAATTTACCATCTGCTTCTTTAGCAGGTGCTATAGCTCTTGCAATAGGAATAGGAATACAGAATTTTCCTGAAGGAGCAGCAGTTTCAATACCTTTAAGACGTGAAGGATTGTCCAGGAGAAAGAGTTTTATGTATGGTCAGGCATCTGGAATAGTTGAGCCAATAGCAGGAGTACTTGGAGCTGCTGCAGTACTTGTAATGAGACCAATACTTCCATATGCTTTAGCATTTGCAGCAGGAGCAATGATTTATGTTGTAGTAGAGGAGCTTATACCAGAAGCTCAACAAGAATCTCATACAGATATAGCAACAATTGGAGCAATGCTTGGTTTTGCTGTAATGATGACATTAGATGTTGCCTTAGGCTAAGACAAATAAAAGTTTGGCATTAATGCCAAACTTTTATTTGTCTACATCCATATTTATCTTTCCATCTTTTAATTCTATTATTCTATCTGTTCTTTCAGCTATTTTTTTGTCATGTGTTATAACTATAAATGTAGTATTCATTTCTTTACTTATATCTCTTAGTAATGAATATACTTTTTCAGTTGATTCAGAATCAAGATTTCCAGTTGGTTCATCTGCTAAAAGTAATTTAGGCTTATTTATAAGAGCTCTTGCAACAGCAGTTCTTTGTTGTTGCCCTCCAGACATATCTGTAGCTAAATTATTCTTTACATCACTTAATCCTACAAAATCTATAAGCTCTTCAGCTCTTTTTTTTACTTCTTTTGTTACCTTATTATCTCCTATTCTATATGGCATGAGCACATTTTCTAGAGCTGTAAATTCAGGTAATAAATAATGGAATTGAAAAATAAACCCCATAGTTTTATTTCGCAAAGTAGCTATTTCATTTTTTTTCATAGTGTCAGTTCTTTTACCATCAATAATCACTTTTCCTTCAGTAGGTGTATCTAGTGTACCTATTATATTGAGAAGTGTACTTTTACCACTACCTGAGGCACCTATTATTGAGTTAAATGTTCCTTGTTCAAATTCTAAATTTATATTGTGTAATACTTTTGTTTTTATTTTTTCACCATATACTTTATCTATATTTTCTAATTTTAAAATACTATCACCCATTTCTAATCACCTCTATTGGACTTAATTTTGAAGAGCGTCTTGCTGGTATAAGTGCGGCAATAACAGCCGCAGCTATTGCTATAAATGTTGATATAACAATAAATATAGGATCAATATATAATGCTACTACAGGTGATCCATCTGGATTTACTGCAAATTGAGTAAACATATAACTTATAAAAAGTCCAAGTGCTACTCCAAGTATTGCACCAATTATTCCAAGAAGTAATCCTTCAAACAGGAATATCAAACTAGCAGTTTTATCTTTTATACCCATTGCTTTAAGAATTCCAAGTTGCTTAGACTTTTGTATAACAGTAATAGCAAGGACTGATGCTATACCTAAAACTACTGATATAATAACAAAAACTTGAATCATTATGCTAGATATACTTTGACCATTTAACCCACTTAATAATTCTTCGTTTTGAGCTTTCCAATTTGTAATTTTAATATTTTCACCTAGAGTATCTTTAATTTTATTGGCAATAACATCTGCCTGAAATACTTCTTCTACTTGCATTTCTATACTTGTAATATCATCATTGAATTCAAATAAATTTTGAGCTGTCTCAAGGGTTGTTATCATCCAAGATTCATTAATTGTTGCTACGCCTAAATCAAAAAAACCTACTATTTTTATTTCTTTTGTTTTACCTGAATTAGTTACAACATCAATAGTTTCATTTAAATCTGCATTTAATTCTTCTTTTAAGACTTTACCTATTAAAACTTCACCATTACCTTTTGGCTTTTTACCTTCATAGATCCTTTTATTTATATCATATATATCATTTGCACTATCAATATTTAATCCTCTTATAAGTAAAGAATAATCTTTTTTGTCACTACGAGTAAGTGCTGGACCATCTGCAGCTACAGATATATTTTTTATTCTATTATCTGTATTTTTTATTGTTTTCACTTTTTCATCATAATTACTTATTACACTGTCATTTGAATCAGAAGTTATTGTTATTTGTGATGAATTACCAATTGTACTATCCACTAAATCTTTTTGAAGACCTTGTATAAGTGAACCTATAAATATTTGAACTGATACTCCAACGGCAATACCAAGTGCAATAAGAATAGTTTGACCTTTATTGGATTTTAAAAATCTTACTGCAATTTTAAAAGCTAATTTCATTTGCATCTTCCTTTCCTAAGCTTAAGATATCATTAAAACTTTCCAAGTACATATCTGCATCTATATCTTTATATGTTTTTTTCTTATTTTTAAAAGCATTTCCACCAACTAATATTTTTATATCATTGTTAATATTTTTTATAGCTTGTATAGCTTTATATGCTTCTACCAAATTATAATAATTAGAAACAGATATAGCTATATAATCCAGTTCAATTTTATTTAATGCATTTAAGAATTCCTTTGTTGGAGTATTCCCTCCTACAAATATTGAATCATAACCTGCTAAAATAAAAAAGTCTGTTATCATACGTGCTCCTAATTCATGTTGTTCATCTCTAGGACATACTATTGCAATCCTTTTTTTGTGATGTAATTTATATTTATTATCTCTTTCTTTTATAACATAAGGATAACAATTTTCTATAATAGTTCTAATTATTGAACTACGAACATGTTCCTTCCAAATATGATACGATTTATCTTCCCAGTAATTAACTTCGTTTAAACTAGGAGATAATATTTTAGTATATAAATCAACAATATCAATTTCATTATTATTTAATTTTTCTAAAATATAATTTAAAGCTTTTTCTCTATGCTCTATTTCTAGATATTTCAAGAAATTTTCATAAAAATTCTTCATAACAACAACTCCTATCACATATTGTGGTATAATTATAATGAAATAAAATATATAATATAATTATACCACAAACAAAAGGAATATATCACAAAATGGAATATTTAATATAATTGTTTTTTTACTGTAAATAGTGGTATCATTTATATGGACATTAATATTTAATTGGAGTGATATATATGAAAATGATATCTTGGAATGTAAATGGTCTTAGGGCCTGTGTAAGAAAAGGATTTTTAGAATATTTTAATGAAGTAGATGCAGATATATTTGCACTTCAAGAGATAAAATTACAAGAGGGACAAATTGATTTGGATTTAGAAGGGTATTATCAGTATTGGAACTATGCAGAAAAAAAAGGCTATTCTGGAACAGCAGTATTTACAAAGAAAAAGCCTATATCTTTTACTAAAGGCTTGGGGATAGAAGAACATGATAAAGAAGGAAGAGTAATAACTCTTGAATTTGATAAATTTTATTTTGTAAATGTTTATACACCTAATTCAAAAAGAGGTCTTGAAAGATTGGATTATAGAGCTAGATGGCAAGATGATTTTACAAATTATCTAATTGAATTAGATAAAAATAAGCCTGTAATATTATGTGGCGATTTAAACGTAGCACATAATGAAATAGATCTTAAAAATCCATCAAGTAATAGGAAAAATGCTGGATTTACAGATACAGAAAGAGAAAAAATGACAGAACTCTTAAATGCTAACTTTATAGATACATTTAGACATTTTTATCCTGATAAAGAAGAAGTATATAGTTGGTGGAGTTATATGAGAAAAGCAAGAGAGAGAAATTCTGGATGGAGAATCGATTATTTTGTAGTTTCTGAAAGATTAAAAAATGATTTAATAGATGCAAAAATTCATTCACATATAATGGGAAGTGACCATTGTCCTGTAGAACTTGAAATTGAATTATAAAAAATAAGGATAATAAAAAAGAATTCGTAAAAAATAGAAATATATAATTATAAAATCTCTATCATGACATGATAGAGATTTTATTTTAAGAAGGTGATAAGATGACGAATCAAAAGAGATTTAAAAAAGTAGGTACTCATAATGGTAGATTCCATGCAGATGATGTTATGGCTACAGCAATACTTAAACAAATATTTGACATAGAATTAATAAGAACTAGAGACAATGATATATTAGAAAATCTAGATATTGTTTATGATGTAGGTAGAGGAGAATTTGACCATCATGGAATAGAGAAAAAATATAGAGAAAATGGAATACCATATGCAGCTTGTGGTTTAATATGGAGACAATTTGGTAAAGAGATTATAAAGTTTAAAGAAAATTCATTAAATGAAGAAGAAGTTAGTGATATATTTTACTATATTGATAGAGTATTAATAGAAGGAATAGATGCTTTAGATAATGGTGTTAGAATTCAACAAGATATACCAATTATGCATATTTCTAAAATAATATCAGATTTTAATCCTCCTTGGTATTTAGATGATTCTATAGATGATGCTTTTATGGAAGCTGTGAAACTAGCAAAAATAGTATTTGAAAATACTTTTAATAGTAGGATTTCAGTAATAAAATCTAAAGAAAATATTATAACTGCTTTTGAAAACAGAACAACTCCAAAGATATTAATTTTAGAGCAATTCTCTCCTTGGGGAGAAATATTAAGAAATATAGATGAAAAAGAAGAAGTATTATTTGTAATATATCCTAAAGATGATAATTATGCTATTCAGACAGTAAGAGGTAAGGCTGGTACTGATAAGAAAAAATTGCCTAAGTCTTGGGCAGGAAAGGAAAATGATGAATTAGCAGAAATAACTGGAGTAGAAGATTCTGTATTTTGTCATTCAGGAAGATTTATAGCAGTAGCTAAATCTATGGAAGGAATACTAAAAATGGCTGATTTAGCTATAAATATACCTGAAGAAAAGAGAAGTAAAAGTATATTTGATTTTATAAGAGATATATTTAAAAAATAATTAAATATAGATAATAAAAGTACTAGGGTTTAAACCCTAGTACTTTTATTATCTGCCATGACTGAAATTGACTGAATACATGAATATTTGTGATTATTAATGAATATAATTGAATGAATATGATTGACTTTATGTATTTTTTAATTTATAATGTAATTAAGAAGGTGAAAAATATGCTTACAGAACAGAGACAAGAACTCATATTAAAAGAATTAAATAAAAAAGGAATTGTGAAGGTAAATCAACTTGTAGAAATAACAAACTCTTCAGAATCAACCATAAGAAGAGACTTATCATATTTAGAACAGCAGAATAAATTAAAAAGAGTACATGGAGGAGCTGCACTTTTAGAAGGAAGATTTAATGAAGAGAGTTTTAAAGATAAGCTTATCCATAATAAAAGGGAAAAGGTTTCTATAGCAAAATATGCAGTATCACTTATAGAAGAAGGAGATAGTATATATTTAGATGCTGGAACTACTACCTATGAAATGGCTAAATTAATAGATAAAAAGGATATATTTGTAGTGACTAATGGAGTTGATAATGTAGACTTACTACTTGAACGAGGAATAGATGTATATATATTAGGTGGAAAAATTAAACCAAAGACAAAAGCAGTAGTAGGATCAGATGCATTTAAAAATTTAGAAAAATTTAGATTTGATAAAGTTTTTATTGGGATTAATAGTATTCATTTAGAGTATGGGCTTACAACACCAGATACAGAGGAAGCTATAATGAAAAAAAGAGCAATAGATAATTCTACTGAAAGTTTTGTATTAGCTGATCATAGTAAATTTGACAAAATTAGTTTTGTGAAAGTAACAGATATTTCTGATGTAATAATAATTACAGATAAAGAACAAAGAAATTATACTAAACATACAGAAATAGAGGTGACAGAGCAATGATTTACACAGTAACGTTTAATCCAGCAATAGATTATAACCTAGCAATAGATAAAATAAATTTTGGAGAAACAAATAGAGCAAAACACACAAATATTTATCCAGGTGGCAAGGGGATAAATATTTCAAGAGTACTCTATAATTTAGAAGTAGAAAGTACAGCTTTAGGGTTTATAGGTGGTTTTACTGGAAAATACTTAGAAGAGTATTTAAAGAAATCCGATATTAATACAGATTTTATATATTTAGATGAACCAACAAGAATAAATGTGAAATTGAAAAGCAAAATTGAAACAGAAATAAATGCGCTAGGTCCTGATATTCCTGATGAAAAAATAGAAGAATTTTATAAAAAAATAGATAAATTAAAAGATGGTGATTTCTTAATACTTGCAGGAAATATTCAATCATCACTTAGAAGAGATATTTATTTTACAATACAAGAAAGAAGTAGTGAAAAAAATATTAATATAATAGTAGATACAACAGGAGAATCTTTAGAAAAAACTCTTTCGAATAATCCATTTTTGATAAAGCCAAATAAGAATGAATTGGAAGAAATATTTAATATAGAAATAAAAAATAATGAAGACATAATTAAGTATGGCCAGAAGTTACAACAAAAAGGAGCAGAAAATGTAATAGTTTCTATGGGAGGTGATGGAGCAATATTACTATCAGAAAATGAAGTATATTTTGCAAAAGCACCAAAAGGAATACTTAAAAATTCAGTAGGTGCAGGAGATTCAATGATAGCAGGATTTTTATCAAGTTATACAAAGACAAAAGATGTCCTAAATTCATTTAGATGGTCAGTAGCAGCAGGCTCTGCAACAGCTTTTTCTAGTGATTTAGCTAAAAAAGAAGAAGTGGAAGAATTGCTAGATAATATAGTTATTGAAAGATTAAAGTAAAGGATGTGAAAAAATGAAAATTACTGAATTAATAAAAAATGATACTATTATATTAGAATTAGAAAGTATAAAGAAAGAAGATGTATTAGATGAACTTATAAATAAATTAGATGAAGCAGGTAGACTTAATGATAAACAGGAATATAAAAAAGAAATATTAAAAAGAGAATCAGAAGGGACTACAGGAATAGGAGAAGGAGTTGCAATACCTCATGCTAAAACTAGTGCAGTAAAAACTCCATCAATAGCATTTGGAAGAAGCAAAGATGGTATAGATTTTGATTCATTAGATGGAGAGCCTACTCACTTATTCTTTATGATAGCAGCAAGTGAAGGAGCACACAATGATCATTTAAAAACCCTTCAAAAACTATCTACATTTTTGATGGATGAGAATTTTAGAAAAGAATTATTGATTGCAGACACTAAAAAAGAAATACTAGATATAATAGATAAAAAACAAATAGAAAAAGAAGGACTAGAAAAAGAAAAGCCTAAAGTAGAACAAAATAGAGAAAAAATACTTGCAGTTACAGCATGCCCTACTGGGATAGCTCATACCTATATGGCAGCAGATGCTTTAAAATCTAAAGCTGAAAAAATGAATGTCGATATAAAAGTAGAAACAAATGGTTCAACAGGGGTAGAAAATAGACTTACAGATGAAGAAATAAGAGAAGCAACGGCTATAATAATATCAGCGGATACAAAAGTAGAAATGAATAGGTTTGATGGAAAAGTTGTAATACAAACTCCAGTATCAGATGCTATAAAGCAGCCAGGTGCTTTAATAGAAAGAGCATTAGAAAAAAATGGTGATATATATGAAGCAAAAGAAACTTCTACATCTACTAAATCACAAAGTACAGGCAAGGGAATATATAGAAATCTAATGAATGGTGTATCAAATATGCTTCCATTTGTAGTAGGTGGAGGAATATTAATAGCTTTAGCATTTTTATTTGACTTTAATAATGCAGGAGCAGATAATTATGGTTCAGGTAATGAAATTGCGGCATTTTTCAATACCTTAGGTGGTACAGCATTTAGCTTTATGTTACCAGTACTTGCAGGATTTATTGCATCATCTATAGGCGATAGACCAGCTCTAGCACCAGGATTTGTAGGAGGAGCTCTTGCTGCAAATGGAAATTCAGGGTTTTTAGGAGCACTTTTAGCAGGATTTTTAGCAGGTTATATAGTAAAAATGCTCAGAAAACTATTTAGTAATTTGCCACAATCATTAGAAGGAATAAAACCAGTTCTGTTGTTTCCTCTATTTGGGATACTCATAGTTGGTGCTATTATGAACTTTATAGTAGTTCCACCAGTAGAATGGCTAAATACAGGATTAAATAGCTGGCTTAGTGGACTTGGTGGAGCAAATAAATTATTGTTAGGACTAATACTTGGTGGAATGATGGCAGTAGACATGGGAGGCCCTGTAAATAAAGCAGCATATGTATTTGGTGTAGCATCAGTTGCAGAAGGAAATGGACATATAATGGCAGCAGTAATGGCTGGAGGAATGGTACCACCACTTGGAATAGCACTTGCGACTACATTCTTTAAAGATAAATTTACAGAAAAAGAAATAGATGCAGGAAAAACTAATTATGTAATGGGACTTTCATTTATAACAGAAGGGGCAATACCTTTTGCAGCAGCAGATCCAAAAGCTGTAATACCTTCAATAATAGCAGGCTCAGCTATAGCAGGAGGATTATCTGCAGTATTTGGAGCATCTTCCCCTGCACCCCATGGAGGAATATTTGTATTCCCTGTAGTTACAAATTGGCTACTTTATATAGTGGCAATATTAGTTGGAAGTATAGTTACATCAATACTTTTAAAGTTATTGAAGAAATCAGTTGCTTTAGGAGAAGTAGAAAGTTAATAAATAAACGATTAATTATATTAATATCAACCTATAAGATAGATGATTGTAGAGAAGTCTATTTTATAGGTTTTTTATACTTAAAATATAAATTAAAAACATATTTACTTATAACCACACAAGTGATAATATATATTTAACAATAAAAATCGAATATTAAAATTAGGTTCAAACTTATGATTAATAGGGAAAGAGGTGAGAAACCTCTGCAGCCCCCGCTACTGTAACCATAACGAAATCTCAAGTCCACTATTCATTAGAATGGGAAGGAGAGAAAGTAGGCTGATGGTAAGCCAGGAGACCTGCCTGATTTTAGGGAATTAAGCCTTCGGAGGGAAGGATATACCAGCTTATAGATAATATATATTTTAGCTAAAAACTATCCTACCTCCGAGGTAGGATTTTTATTGTGTAAAAAATATTCGGAGGGGATAAAGTTGAAAAAGAAGTATTTAGTTTTAATTGGGTTAGCATTAGTTTTTATGCCAAGATATGTAAATGCTATGCATATCATGGAAGGCTACTTAAGTCCTTTTTGGGCAGGACTTTGGACAATTATTAGTTTGCCTTTTGTAGTTCTAGGATTTAGGAATATTTCTAAAATGGTAAAAGAAGATGGAAACAAAAAAATATTAATAGCACTTATGGGGGCATTTGTATTTGTTTTATCTGCTTTAAAACTACCATCTATAACAGGAAGTTCATCACATCCTACAGGTGTAGGTCTTGGAGCAATAGTATTAGGTCCAACTGTAATGAGTGTAATTGGGATGATAGTGCTAATTTTTCAGGCATTGTTACTTGCCCACGGAGGAATCACTACACTTGGAGCAAATACGTTTTCTATGGCAATAGTAGGACCTTTTGTAGCATTTGGTATTTATAAGCTTTCTCAGAAAGCTGGATGGAAAAAAGAGTTTTCAATATTCTTAGCAGCTACATTGGGAAATTTAACGACTTATATTGTTACATCCTTTCAGCTTGCCATGGCCCATGCAGGAGCAAATGAAGGATTTATGGAATTATTAGTTAAGTTTTTATCTATATTTGCTATAACTCAGATACCACTTGCTATAGCAGAAGGAATACTTAGTGTTATTGTATATAATTTAATAGCTGGATATAAAGAGGAAGGAGTTTTAGCTTATGAAAAAAACATATAAAAATATATTACTCTTATTTATAGTTGTAATACTTATAGCTGTTCCAATACTTGTAATAAAAGACTCTGAGTTTGCAGGCTCTGATTCTCTAGCTGAAGAAGCTATTCCTAAAAGTTATACTCCTTGGTTTAATCCTCTTTGGGAGCCACCAGGAGGAGAAACTGAGACTCTTATATTTACATTACAAGGAGCTATAGGTACAGGTATAATAGCATATTTCTTAGGCTATATGAAGGGTAAAACCAAAAATGCTAATAATTGATAGATATGCATATATAAATAAATTAAGATATTTTAATGATGATTTAAAGCTTTTTTTATTTATTATGATGATTACTATAGCTTTATTTTCTAATAGCTATATTGTGCATACATCTATTTTCATTATTATGAGTATTATTTTAGTAGGCATTGCCAAAATACCTATAAAATCATACTTTAAGATGTATTTATTACCTATGAGTTTTATTATTTTAAGTTTAATAGCTTTAGTTTTTTCTATTTCACATAGTAATGTAGACACTTTTTATAGTATTAAACTATCTAGGTTTTATCTAGTTATAAGGGATGATAGCTTACTTAAAGCTATCACCCTTACAACTAGAGCAATATCTGCCATATCCTGTAGTTACTTTTTAATACTTACTACACCCTTTAACAACTTAATTAAATTATTATTAAAATATAAAATACCAGTCCTTTTAATAGAGCTTATAATGCTCACATATAGATTTATATTTATACTTTTAGAAGAGATAGGTAAGATTTATAAAGCACAAGATTTAAGGTTTGGATATATAAATATGAAAAATAGTTTTAATTCTTTAGGATTACTTTTAAGAACATTAATTGTTAGGATTATTAAAAGATATAAAGATATGATAATTTCTCTTGAAAGTAAAAATTATGACAATAGGTTTTATATGTAGGTGAATATATGTTAAAGACAGTAGATTTAAATTATAATTATGAAGACGGAAAAGTTGCATTAAAGAATATAAATATAGATTTAAACAAAGGAAATAAAATTGGTATAGTTGGAGGAAATGGTGCTGGAAAAACTACTCTTTTTTTAAACTTAATAGGTTATCTTAAGCCCAATAAAGGAGAAGTTTTATTTAATAATAAAAAAATAAAATATAATAAAAAATTTCTACGAAATCTAAGAAAAGAAGTGGGGATAGTATTTCAAGAGGCAGATAAACAGATTTTTTATTCTAACACGTATGATGATATAGCCTTTGGGCTTAGAAATTTAGGAATTGATGAAGATACTGTAAAAATAAAAGTTGATAAAATAATAAATCTATTAAATATAGAAGAATTCAAAGATAAACCAGTTCATTTTTTAAGCCATGGGGAAAAAAAACGTGTTGCAATAGCAGGAGTTTTAGCATTAGATTGTAAAATAATATTTTTTGATGAGCCATTAGCTGGTTTAGATCCAATAATGACAGATAATATGATAAATACTATGAATAGTATTGTTAGCGATGGAAAAAAAACAATAGTATCAAGTCATGATATGGATTTTATATATGAATATTGTGATTATATATATGTATTAAATAAAGGTGAAATAATAGATTCTGGGATACCAAGACAAGTATTTTTAAATGAACAAACATTAGAAAAAGCTAGTTTGAAAGAACCTTGGCTTGTGAAAATCCATAAGAAATTAGATATACCATTGTTCCAAAATGAAAAAGAATTTTATAATTATAAAGGAGAAAAGTTATGGCAAAAAATATAATGATAGTAGGTACAGGGTCATCTGTAGGAAAAAGTATAGTTACTGCTGCTCTTTGCAGAATATTTAAACAAGATGGATATAGTATATCTCCATTTAAATCACAAAATATGGCATTAAATTCATATGTAACTGAAAATGGAGAAGAGATGGGTAGAGCTCAAGTTGTACAAGCTGAAGCAGCAGAAATAGAACCATTAGTTCAAATGAATCCAATACTTTTAAAACCTACAAGTGAGATAGGTAGTCAAGTAATACTTATGGGTAGAGTTCATAGAACTTTAACTGCATCTGAATATAGAAAAGAAGTACCAAATATAAAGGGAATTGTTAAAAAAGCATATAATGAATTAAATGATAAATTTGATATAGTAGCAATAGAAGGAGCAGGAAGTCCTGCAGAAATAAACTTACGTGAAAATGATATTGTAAATATGGGACTTGCAGAAATGGTAGATAGCCCTGTAATACTTGTAGGAGATATAGAAAGAGGAGGAGTTTTTGCAAGTATTTATGGAACTATTATGCTATTAGAGCCAGAAGAGAGAGAAAGAATAAAAGGATTTATTATAAATAAATTTAGAGGAGATATTGAAATATTAAATCCTGGAATAAAAATGTTAGAAGAAAAGATAAATATACCTTGTCTTGGAGTCCTACCATTTACTAAATTAGATATTGATGATGAAGATAGTGTAACTACAAGATTTAATAAAAATGTAGATAATGATGTGAATATAGGAGTTATTAAGCTTCCATTTGTATCGAATTTTAGTGATTTTACGCCTCTAGAAATGGAAAGAAGAGTAAATGTAAGATATATTACTAAAAAAGAAGACTTTGATAATATAGATTTTCTTATAATTCCAGGAAGTAAAAACACTATAAAAGATATGGAATATATAATAAAAAGTGATTTAGATAAATTAATATATAAAAAGCATAAAGAAGGTATACCTATTATGGGTATATGTGGAGGATATCAAATGTTAGGAGAGGAAATATCTGATCCATTACATATTGAATCTAATATGGATAGAATAAATGGACTAGGCCTTCTTAGTACTAAAACAGTTATAAATGAAAAGAAAGATACATTAAGAGTATCAGGAAAACTTAATGGTGAAAGTATAAATGGATACGAAATTCATATGGGTAAAACTGAGAGATTTAATTGCAAACCATTTATAGAATTAGAAGGAAATAGATTTGATGGTGCTATAAATGATAAGGAAACAGTATATGGTACTTATCTTCATGGAATATTTGAAAATGATAATTTTAGAATAAATATAATAGAAGAAATACTAGAAAAAAAAGGATTAGAAAAAGATAAAGATAAAACTAGCTTTGAAGAAATAAAACAAGGTGAGTATAACAAATTAGCAGACTTAACTAGAACAAATTTAGATATGGATAAAATAAAAGAAATAATGGGACTGTAAAAAATGATAGAAATATATATAATTTTTTTAGCTCTTATATTAGATTTTTTATTTGGAGATCCATATTTTATACCACATCCTATTGTTTATATAGGTAAGTTAATATCATATATTGAAAATAAAATCAGAAAATCAAAAATAGATTTAAAAACAGGTGGCTTTTTACTTTTAATATTAGTATTAATGATAGTTTTTATAATTATTAGCACTATACTTTTTATAGCTAATAAGATTCACCCAGTTTTTAATATTGTAATAACTATTTATTTGCTTTACACATCCCTTGCAGCAAAATGTTTACGAGATGAAGGAATTAAGATTTATAAAGTATTAAAAAAAGGTGATATAAAAAAAGCAAGGATATTAATATCATATTTAGTTGGACGAGATACAGAAAATTTATCTGAAAAGGAAATAACACGTGCTACAGTAGAAACTATAGCAGAAAATACTATTGATGGAGTATTGGCACCTTTGTTTTATATATTTATAGGATTTTTAGTAGGTATGCCGGTACAATTTGTATTTTTATATAAATCAATAAATACACTTGATTCAATGGTAGGTTACACTAATAAAAAATATAAAGACATTGGATATTTTTCAGCTAAATTAGATGATGTAGTAAATTTTATACCAGCAAGAATAGGAAGTTTTTTTATGATTTTAGTTGGTTTATTAAAATATGATATAAAAAATGGCTTTAAAATCTTTATAAGAGATAGATTTAATCATAAGAGTCCAAATGCAGGTTTTCCTGAATCAGCAGTAGCAGGGTTATTAAATATTCAAATAGGTGGGGAAAATATTTATTTTGGTGAAAAAATATATAAACCAACTATAGGAGATAAAAATAGAACATTAGAAATTGAAGATATAAATAGAACTATAAATATAATGTATATAAGTGAAATATTATTTTCCTTATTTTTCATTGTTATAGTATTTGTAATTGGAGGGTAGATATATGAATAAACACGGTGGATATTATGGAGATGGAAATATAATAGATTTTAGTATAAATATTAATCCATTAGGTCCATCTGAAAGAGTAATAGAAAGTTTAAGAAGCTCTTTAGATAATATAGATAAATATCCAGAAATAGATGGAAAGAGACAAAGAGAAGCAATTTCAAAAAAATTAGGCATTAGTAGTGAAAATATAATACTTGGAAATGGTGCAATACAGCTTATATACGTTTTTTCACGCTGTATAAAATTCAAAAATATATCTATAATCCAACCTACTTTTAATGAATATGAAAGGGCATTTAGTCTTAGTGGCAGTAATATAGAATATTTCAGAACAGACAAAGATAATTTTAATATAGATTTAGAAAAGCTAAAAATCCATTTAGATGAAAAAAATATAAATTGTCTTGTATTGTGTAATCCAAATAATCCTACAGGAAATTTCTATAATAATGACTTTTTAAAAAAGTTATTAGAAATATTAGATGAAAGAAATATATTTTTATTTATAGATGAATCTTTTGTAGATTTTTTAGAAGAAAAAACCACTATAGAATTTATAGATAAATATAACATATTTATATTAAGGTCTCTTACAAAATTTTATGCTATACCTGGACTTAGACTAGGGTTTGGAATTTCAAACAAATACATTATAAAGAAAATGAAAGATAATATTGAGCCTTGGGCTGTAAATAGTTTAGCATTAAATGTAGTTAAAAATATAATTGAGGATGATTTATATTATTATAAAAGTTTAACTTGGTTGTATGAGGAAAGAGATTTTTTATATTCAGGATTAAAAAATATATCATATTTGAATATATATAAAACTTACACAAATTTCTTTTTATGTAGATTAAAAAATATTGAAGCATTTACTCTTCAAAATTTATTGCTAGAAAAAGGTATTTATATTAGAACATGTGAAGATTTTGTAGGTTTAGATAATACCTATTTTAGAATTGCCATAAAAAGAAGAGAAGAAAATATATTAATATTAGATGCACTAAAATCATTAGATAAAGCAGGTGAATTAAATGGGTGATTTAACTTTAGTAACAGGTGGAGCTAGAAGTGGAAAAAGTAGTTTTGCTGAAAAAATAGTAAAAAAGAATGGGAAAAATGTAATATATATTGCAACTTCAATACCTTTTGATGAAGGTATGAAATCTAGAATTAAAAAACATAGAAAACAAAGACCAGAATCTTGGCATACAATAGAAATGTATAAAAACTTTAATATTATATTAGACGACGATAAATTTAAATATGCAGATACTATTATATTAGATTGTATTACAATAATGATTTCAAATTTAATATTAGAAAAAAATATAGATTTTGATCATATTTCTGAAGAAGAAATAGATACTTTAGAAAATCAGATATTTAATGAAATATATATACTTTTAGATGCATTAAAAGATAAAAATGTAGTACTTGTAACAAATGAATTAGGTATGGGAATTGTACCTTCATATAAATTAGGTAGTATATTTAGGGATATTGCAGGTAGGGTAAATCAATATATAGCAAAAAGAGCAAATAAAGTGTATCTTACAGTGTCTGGTATACCTATAGAAATTAAAGGAGAAAAATGATGGAAGGTTTTATACTTTTATTATCATTTTTCACAAGGATTCCTGTACCATATGTAGAATATACAGAAGAAAAATATAAAAAAGGAATAAAATATTTACCTATAATAGGTTTGATAATAGGTATTATACTTTTTATATTTACGTTTTTAGAAAAATTTATTCATAGACCAGTATTATCTTTAATGATATGGATTATATATATTTGGATAACAGGAGCCATTCATTTGGATGGTTTTTCTGATACAATAGATGGAATTTTTTCAAATAGAAATAAAGAGAAAATGTTAGAAATAATGAAAGATAGTAGGATAGGAGCATTTGGTGTAATTGGGATAATAATATTACTAATATCAAATATCACTTTAACTTCTTATATAGATTTAAAGTATATATTATTAGTACCTATTTTAAGTAGAACACTTGCAATATTTTCAGCTTCAATTAGTGATTATGCTAGAGAAAGTGGTATGGGTAAGATATTTATGGATAATATAAATAAAAAAGAATCTAGTTTGGCACTTGTGTTTTTAGGTATAACAACTGTAGTGTTTTTTGGAGTTAAGACAATTCTACCTATTGTTATTTGTATATTAGCATCATTATATTTAACAAGATATATAACAAAAAAAATAGGTGGGATGACAGGAGATACCATAGGGTTTATAATTGAAATAACACAAATTATATTTTTATTTTCTATTTATATATTAAGGAGTTGGATTTAAATGAAACTAATACTTTTAAGACATCCTGAGACCATTGCAAATAGTAAAAAAGTATATATAGGACAAACTGAATCTAAATATACAGATAGAGGAAGAGATCAATTTGATAAGATAGTAAATAACTTTGATTATGATGTAGATTATATTTATACAAGCCCTATGACAAGATGCAAGATACTTGCTAAGGGTATAAGTGAAAAAATAGATACTAAATTAGAAATAATAGAAAATATAAATGAATTAAATTTCGGTATATTTGAAAATAAAAATTATAAACAAGTAGAAAAACTATATCCAAACGAGTGGAGAAATTGGATAGTTGATTATATTAATTATGCTATACCAGAAGGGGAATCATTAAGAGAATTATACACAAGAGTAGAAGAATTTTTAAATATTCTAAAGAAAAAAGATGGAAAGTATTTGCTAGTTACTCATGGTGGAGTCATTCAAACCATTATAGCATTATTACTTGATTTAGATATAGATGATAGATGGCATTTTAAAGTTTCAGAAGGATCATTAGTTGAAATAGACTATATAGATGACTATGGAGTTCTGAAGAATTTAATTAATTATTAGTAAAAAACATATTAATAGGTTAAAGAATATAATATTAGATGAGAAAACAAGTAAAAAAGTAATTACTTTTTTACTTGTTTTTTGCTTAAATTAATTATTATAAATATTCCTTCAATTTAATATAATAAAAGAAGGAATTTAAAACTTTTTATAGAATATTTTATATATTGAATATTTATTAGTTTTTGTTATACATATTTTAAATTCAATTGATATAAGAGGGACTTATATCAATTCGTTAGATCTTATAAATAAGATTAAGTGGAGGTTTGGGATGAAGAAATCAATAAAAACATTACTGATATTTATTTTAACTATATTTTTATCATTTACATTAATGGGATGTTCATATTTAAGTGAAAAGAAAGGTGAAGTATACAATGATAATCATGAAATAGCTTCAGGTGAGGATAGCGCATTATTCATAAAAAGCGTAGAAAATAATATGGGTAATAATAAGTCATTGAGATTCAGTAGCTTTTCTGGAGTAAAAACATTGTGGAAAATTGAATCACAAGGTAATGGAAAAGTAATACTAGATTATGATATAGAAGTGACAGAAGGTGATTTTAAAATAGTATTAGTTACACCAGATAAAGAGATAGTAGAAATTTATGAAAAGGATATAGTAGATAATAAAGAACTTAAATTAGAATCTGGTAAAAGTCAAATAAAAATGGTAGGAAATAAAGCTAAAGCTAAAATAAAAATAAATATTAATTATGAAGGTGATGCAAAGACAAAGAAGTTTTAATAAAAAGTATTTATTTATCATGCTTTAGTATATTATGTTTACTTATTAGATAAAATATAGTAAAATATTATATAAATTTATTAATATGGGTTGCTATGAAAGAGAGAAGTAACTAAGTTTATTATTTTAGAGAGTCGGTGTTGCTGGGAGTCGATATAATAATTTAGTGAATGGAACTCTTGAGCTATATCGTATCAAGTGGATATTTTTAAGATAATATCAACTAGGGTGGAACCACGGAAGAAATCTTTCGTCCCTTTTCGGGATGAGAGATTTCTTTATTTTTTTAAGAAGGAGTGATAGCTATGGTAAAAAGAAGTGTAATGGACAAAATTGTTTCACTTGCTAAATCTAGAGGGTTTATCTTTTCAGGTTCTGAGATATATGGAGGCTTATCTAATACTTGGGATTATGGACCTTTAGGAGTTGAACTAAAAAATAATGTGAAAAAAGCATGGTGGAAAAAGTTTATTCAAGAATCTCCATATAATGTAGGATTAGATGCTTCTATATTAATGAATCCACAGGTTTGGGTTGCATCTGGTCATGTAGGAGGATTTAATGACCCTATGATGGATTGTAAAAAATGCAAATCTAGATTTAGGGCTGATAAGTTAATTGAAGAAAATTTAAATAATAAGCATGAGGAAAATTCACCTGTTGATGGATGGTCAAATGAGAAAATGATAGAATTTATAGATAAAAATAATATTACTTGTCCTGAGTGTGGTGAAAAAGAATTTACAGATATTCGTCAATTTAATTTAATGTTTAAAACTTTTCAAGGTTCAGTAGAAGATTCACAATCCGAAATTTTTTTAAGACCAGAGACAGCTCAAGGTATATTTGTCAACTTTAAAAATGTCCAAAGATCATTGAGGAAAAAAGTACCTTTTGGAATAGGGCAAATAGGTAAGTCTTTTAGAAACGAAATTACACCAGGTAATTTCACTTTTAGGACTCGTGAATTTGAACAGATGGAATTAGAGTTTTTTTGTAAACCAGGAGAAGATTTAAAGTGGTTTCAATACTGGAGAGATTTCTGTAAGGAGTGGCTTTTGAACTTAGATATAAAAGAAGAAAATATTAGACTTAGAGACCATGACAAAGAGGAACTCTCCCATTACAGTAATGCCACAACAGATATTGAATATAAATTTTCATTTGGCTGGGGTGAGCTATGGGGAATAGCAGATAGAACTGATTTTGATTTAAAGCAACATATTGAACACTCTGGAGAAGATTTAAGATATCAAGATCCAATGACTAATGAGAAATATATACCATATTGTATTGAACCCTCTCTTGGTGCTGATAGAGTAACACTAGCCTTTTTAGTAGATGCTTATGAAGACGAAAAACTTGAAGATGGGTCTGAAAGAACAGTACTAAAATTACATCCATTTTTATCTCCATATAAAGCTGCTATATTTCCTTTATCAAAGAAATTAAGAGAAAGATCTCTTAAAGTTTATGAAAAATTATCAAAAAAATTCATGGTTGATTATGATGAATCTGGAAGTATAGGAAAAAGATATAGAAGGCATGATGAAATTGGAACACCTTATTGTATTACAATCGATTTTGATACAATAGAAGATAATTGCGTTACAATAAGAGATAGAGATACCATGGAACAAATTAGAATAAGTATAGATGATTTAGAAGATTTTATAGGAGAAAAAGTGGAACTGTAATAACTTTTTTATATATACTCTATTTACATCTACCTCTACAAATGATAATATATATTTAACAATAAAAATCGAATATTAAAATTAGGTTCATATTTATGATTAATAGGGAAAGAGGTGAGAATCCTCTGCAGCCCCCGCTACTGTAACCATAACGAAATCTCAAATCCACTATTCATTAGAATGGGAAGGAGAGAAAGTAGGATGATGGTAAGCCAGGAGACCTACCTGATTTTTTTAAAAGTATACCTTCGGAGGGAAGGGATTGCTAGCTTGTAAATAATAAATTTGTATATTTCTAGCTGTAAATCTAATCCTACTTCGAAGTAGGATTTTTTATTTTGCATAAAAAGAGGTGATGAGTTGAAAGGTATAATGATATCCGGTACAAATAGTGGAGTAGGAAAAACTACTATAAGTCTTGGAATAATGAAGGCACTTACAAATAGAGGTATTACAGTTGCTCCTTTTAAAGTTGGACCTGATTATATTGATCCAAAATTTCATGAATTTGTAACAGGTAATTCTTCATATAATTTAGATAGTTATTTATTAGACAAAGAAGTAGTTAGAAATCTATTTAATAAAAATTCAAAAGGCAAGGATATATCTATAATTGAAGGAGTAATGGGGTTATATGATGGCTTTGGAATAGAAAGAGACAATGCAAGTTCTAGTCACGTAGCAAAAATACTCAAATTACCTATAATACTTGTAGTTGATGGAAGAGGAATGTCACTTAGTTTAGCAGCTTTAATATCAGGATATAAAAATTTTGACAAAGATATTAATATTGCTGGAATTATTATAAATAATGTATCAAGTAAAATGCACTATGATTTACTCAGTACAATAGTAGAAAAAGAAAATAATATTCCATGTCTTGGATATTTACCTAAAAATTTAGATATATCATTAAAAAGTAGACATTTAGGATTAATACCAGCTGAAGAAGTAGATGAACTAGAAGAAAAAAGTGAAAAATTATCTAAAATAATAGAAGAAACTATAGACTTAGATAAAATATTAGAAGTATCAAAATTGGAAGTTATAAAAACAAAAAATTATATAGATATAACAAAAAAATATGATTTAAGGATAGGAGTATTTAAAGATAAAGCTTTTAATTTTTATTATAAAGACAACTTAGGTTTGTTAGAGGAACTAGGCATAACTCTTATTTCTATAAGTCCAATTAAAGATGAAAAATTACCAGATGTAGATGCTTTATATATAGGTGGAGGATTTCCAGAAGTCTTTAGTAATGAATTAGAAACAAACAAATCATTTAGAGAAGACTTAAAAGAAAAATTAGAAAAAGGGCTTCCTTGCTATGCTGAGTGTGGGGGACTTATGTATCTTACAAATTCAATCTATCATTTAGATAGTAATAAAAGTGAAATGGTAGGATTTATTGATACAGATAGTCATATGACAGAAAAACTTCAACGTTTTGGATATATTGAAATAGACTTCAAAGGTATAAATATAAATGCTCATGAATTTCATCGCTCTATGATTGATGAAAATGATGAATTAGACTTTTTATATAATATATCTAAAAAAAGAGAAGGCAAAGTATATAAAAAATGGAAATGTGGGATAAAGAAACAAAATACTCTTTCAGGATATCCTCATATTCATTTTTATAGTAATATAGAATTTTTATATTATTTATTAGATTATATTGAAAATTTTAAGGGGGAGAATTATGACAAATACTAAGACTTATGAGAAAATTACTACAACAAAATTAACTTATTCAGGAGTACTTATAGCATTATCATTTATAGGAGCTATGATTAAATACCCGGGAACAACTATTGCACTTGATAGTATGCCAGGATTTTTTGCATCAATTTTTTTAGGACCAGTATATGGTGCTGTGGTTGCAGGTTTAGGTCACCTTTTAACTGCTATGACTAGTGGATTTCCTCTTTCCTTACCTATGCATTTAGAAGTTATGGCACTTATGGCATTTACAGCATTTGTATTTGGAAAATTGTATATAAAAGGGTTTAAGATATTAGCAAATGTAGTAGCTATAATATTAAATGGTCCTATTTCAGCTTTTATAGCAGGAATATTAGGGAGTATTTTAGCATTACCATTTTCAGGTATGGCATTATTTATGGCAATAGTAATACCTTTAACATTAGCATCTATGTTAAATATAATAGCAGCTTCTACACTTTTTGAAATTATAAAAAAGAAAGAGAGATAGTTTTATGAATTCCACACAATTTAGAGATTTGACTTTTATAGATATAAATGAAAATGACAAATTAATAATTTCATGTGATTCTGCTGGAGGTATAGGAAATAAAGAAAAGGATATCGTAAAAACATCTCCTGAAACTTTAGGGTATTTAACACTTCATGTAGTATTATCAGAATTATTTTCAATAGGAGCAAAACCTATTTCCATAATAAATACATTATCAGTAGAAATGAACCCTACAGGAAATATTATATTAAATGGAATAAAAAATCTTTTAAGAGAATTAAACTTAGATGAAGATATACTAGTTACAGGAAGTACAGAAGAAAATTTTCCTACAGTTCAAACAGGTATAGGATTGACTGCCATAGGTTTAGTAGATAAGAGAAACTTCAAAATGCCTTATACTCCAAAGAATTCATTAATAGCAGTTGTTGGAATTCCTAAAGTTGGAAATGAAATATTAGAAGACAATGGAGAGATAATTTCAATAAAAAATATAATAGATTTAAAACAAAAAGATTATGTTCATGAGATATTACCTGTAGGATCACAAGGAATATTAAAAGAAATAGAAGAAATGGCTAAGACTAATGAGTTAGATTATTCTATAGATGAAAGTGTTGATATAGATTTATATAAATCAGCAGGAACTTCAACTTGTATTATAGTAAGCATTGACTCTAAGGACTATGAGACATTGAAAAATTATATAGATAAACCTGTTTTTAAGGTTGGAAAATTCTATGATAAGAGCTAAATGCCCAGCAAGTTGTGGAGAGTTATTTCAAGGATATATTGATGGTAAAAACTTGCTCATTTCATATCCTATAGATTTATTTTCAGTAGTTACAATTAAAGAGGGAATATCAAATGAAAGGTTATATCCTAAAGCATATAATGCTATAAAAAAGTCTCTTAAATATTTTGGTTATGATCAAAATGAATATAAAAATATTGCTTTAGATATAGATTCAAATATTCCAATAGGAAAAGGAATGGCAAGTAGTACAGCTGACTTAGCTGCTACTATACTTGCAACAAGCAGGTATTTAAATAGAGAAATAGATAATCAACAAATAGCTAATATAGCTATAGAAATAGAACCTACAGATAGTACTATATTTCAAAAACTTACATTATATGATTATTTAAAAGGCAGATATAAAAAATTATATGAGAACAAATTAGACTTAAAAGTACTTTGTATTGAGGGAAAAGGGACTATTGATACTGTTAAATTTAATAAACTAAATTTATACTATGAAAAGATAAAACATGAGTTAGAATATAGAAAGTCTTTAAGTTTAGTTGAAAATGGACTAAAAGAAAATGATATGCATAAATTAGCCAAAGGGTCTACATTAAGTGCTTTCATAAATCAAAAATATTTATTTAAAGAGGATTTAGAAAATATATATAATTTAGCTGTTAAATGTAATGCATATGGTATAAACACTTCACATAGTGGTACTGTAACAGGAATATTATATGATAAAGAATGTTTTGATAAAGAAAAGTTTCTATATGAAATTAAAAATATAATAAATTTTAATAAATATGAAAGAGTACACGAATATAACATAATAAAAGGTGGTCCAAGCCTATTTTAGAGGAGTGAAAAAATGAATTACGTAAAAGAGCCAAAAACTATAGAAAAAAATAGTTTTGAAATAATTACAGAAGAATTAGGTGATAAAAAGTTTGATGAAAAAGAAGGTAAAGTAGTAAAGAGAGTAATACATACTACTGCTGATTTTGAATATGCTGATATATTAGAAATTCATGAAGATGCCATAGAAAGTGGGATAAATACACTTAAAAATGGATGTGATATTTATGCTGATACTGGAATGGTTTTATCAGGTATAAATAAAAGAGTACTAGGGGAACTTGGAGGACAAGTATGTAATTTTGTTCATGATGAAGATGTAGTAATAGAAGCTAAAAAAAGAGAAATCACACGTTCAATGGTAGCTATAGAAAAAGCAATGAATAATAAAAATATAAAGATTTTTGCAATAGGAAATGCTCCTACAGCACTTTTCACTTTAAAAGAGAAGATAGAAAAAGGAATGCCTAAACCTGATTTGATAATAGGAGTACCTGTAGGATTTGTAGGGGCTGCTGAATCAAAAGAAATTATCAAAGATTTAGGAGTGCCATATATAGTTACCAATGGTAGAAAAGGTGGAAGTACAGTAGCAGCAGCTATAGTAAATGCACTTTTATATATGATATAGGTGATAATATGGATAGATATGTAGTTAAAGGTGGTAAAAAATTAAGATATGGATATACCACAGGGTCATCTGCTACAGCAGCAGCTAAGGCAGCAACTAAAATGCTATTTACAGGATGCGAAGTAGAGAATGTAAAGATAAAAACTCCTAAAGGCTGGGATCTAATTTTAGATGTAGAAGATATTATTATGAAAAAAGACAAAGTCAAATGTGCTATTGTAAAGGATAGTGGAGATGATCCTGATTCTACAAATGGAATAAAGATTTATGCAGAAGCTGAATTAATAGAAGGTGAACAAGTAATTTTAACAGGTGGAATAGGAGTAGGGAAGGTAACAAGAGAGGGACTTGCTGTAGACATAGGTGAATATGCAATAAATCCCGTTCCTAGAAAAACTATAATTGAAGCGGTAAGAGAAGAATTACCTGAAGGGCTTGGAGTAAAGGTTACTATATCTATACCAGAAGGTGTAGATATAGCCAAAAAAACTTTTAATCCAAAGCTCGGTATAGTAGGAGGTATATCAGTACTTGGAACTAGTGGAATAGTTGAGCCTATGAGTGAGGAAGCATTTAAGGATTCCATAGCACTTGAGCTATCAGTACTTAAAAATAAAGGCATAAAAAAAGTAATATTTTCACCAGGAAATTATGGTAGAGATTTTGCAAGCGAATTAAATTTAAAAAATTACTCTCTCATAAAGACAAGTAATTTCATAGGGTTTATGCTAGATAAAGCTGTAGAATATGATATAGAAGAAATACTTTTTGTAGGTCATATTGGCAAAATGATAAAAGTATCAGGTGGAATATTCCATACACATAGTAAAGTAGCAGATGCAAGAATGGAGATATTAGCTAGTAACTATGCAGCTTTAGGTGGATTACAAGATGATATAAAAAATATATTAAATAGTATTACAACAGATAAGGCTATAGAATATATTGATGAAAATAAAAGAGATGATTTGTTTAAAATATTAGTACAAAAAATAACTGAGAAATGTAGAGATAGAGTATATGACAGTATAAAAGTTGGAACAGTAATATTTTCTAAAAAGTATGGATTATTGGGAATGTGTCCTATAGGAAAAGAGATGTTGGAGGAATATAAAAATGAATAAATTATATATAATAGGACTTGGGCCAGGGCATAAAGATTATATATTACCTATTGCTAAAGAGAAAATAGCCGAATCAAACATAATAATAGGTGCTAAAAGAAATTTAGAAAATATTGATACCTCTAAAAAAGAGATTTTTGATATATCACAAGGACTTTCTAAAATGATAGATTATATAAAAGAAAATCTAAATAAAAGTATAGCAGTTGTAGTTTCAGGAGACACAGGATTTTTTAGTTTAAAGTCATATATCAAGAAAAATTTAAAAAACGTAGAAATGGAAATAATCCCAGGAATTAGTTCAGTTCAATATATGTTTTCTAGGATAAATGAATCTTGGGAAGATGCACATTTTTTATCATTACATGGTAGAGAAAGTGACGTTTTAGAAATAGTAGAAACAAATAAAAAGGTAGCAATACTTACAGATAAAATCTGGACTCCTCAAAAAATAGCAAAGGAACTTTTAGATAATGGGATAGAAGGACGAACTATTTATGTAGGAGAGAATTTATCATATCCAAATGAAAAGATTCATAGTGGAAGTCCTGAAGATATAATAAAAATAAAAAATAGTGATTTAAATGTGGTGGTGATATTACAAGATGAGTAGATTTAGTATAGAAGATGATGATTTTATAAGAGGAAAAGTACCTATGACAAAATCTGAAATTAGAGCTATAACTATAGGTAAATTACAATTAGAAAAGGATTCAAAAGCAATAGATATAGGAGCAGGAACTGGAGGTATATCTATAGAAATAGCGTCTATTGTAGAAAATGGTAAAGTTTATGCAATAGAAAAAAAGAAGGAAGCAGTAGACCTTATAGCTAAAAATAAAAGTCATTTTAATATAGATAATTTAGAAATTATTCAAGGTGTTGCACCAGAGGCTTTAAAAGATATAGGTGATATAGATAGAGTTTTCATTGGTGGTTCATCTGGAAATATGGAGACAATAATAAATTGGTCATATGAAAAATTAAATGATAATAACAAGATTGTAATAAACACTATAACCATAGAAAATGCATATAAAGCAATAAACTATTTAAAACAATATAAATTTAAAGATATAGATATAGTACATGTAAATATAAGCAAAGGTAAAAGTATTGGAGACTTAACTATGATGATAGGTACAAATCCAATATATATAATATCAGCTAAGAGGTGAAATGATGATAGGAAAATTTTATGGCATTGGAGTAGGTCCAGGGGACCCGGAGCTAATTACTATAAAAGCAGTAAAAATATTAGAAAAAATAGACATTGTAATATGTCCTAAAAGTAAAAAAGAAAGTAAAAGTGTAGCACTCTCCATTGCTGAAGGTTATTTAAACAAAAAAGCAGAAATATTAAAATTAGAATTTCCAATGACTTATGATGAAGAAAAGCTAAATATTACTTGGGAGAGAAACTCTAAAATAATATTAGATTTACTTGGAAAAGGAAAAAATATAGCATTTTTAACTATAGGAGATCCAATGGTATATAGTACATATATGTATTTATTACCTTTCTTAAAAAAGAAAGATATAAATATTGAAACTATACCAGGAATAACGTCCTTTTGTGCATCAGCAAATAAAGTAAATATTCCTCTTGCTTCTCAGGAAGAAACACTTTCTATAATACCTCTTAGGAAAAATATAAGTGAATTTGAAAAGGTAGTAGATGATTATGATAATTTAGTAGTTATGAAGCCCTCTACTGAACATAAAAGATTAGCTGAAATTTTAGAAGACAGAAATTTAGAAGATAAATTTGTACTTGTATCTAAATGTGGCACAAATGAAGAAAATATAAGCTATGATATTGATGATTTAAAAAATAAAAAAGTGCCATATTTATCAACACTTATAATAAAAAAAGGAGGTATTTAAATGAATACAGTATATTTTATAGGGGCAGGTCCAGGAGATCCCGATTTAATAACAGTTAAAGGAAAAAACATAGTAGAAAAAGCAGACATTATAATATATGCAGGTTCTCTTGTTAATAAAGATATTTTAAATTGTAGAAAAGATGAAAGTGAATTATATAATAGTGCATCTATGACACTTGAAGAAGTTATTGATGTTATGGAAAATGGAATAAAACAAGGAAAATCTGTAGCAAGAGTTCATACAGGGGACCCTAGTATATATGGAGCAATAAGAGAGCAAATTGATAGATTAGATGAACTAGATATAAAATCAAAAGTTATACCAGGTGTTAGTTCATTTGTAGCATCAGCAGCTGCATTAAATAGGGAGTTTACACTTCCAGATGTTTCTCAAACAGTAATTTGTACAAGACTTGAAGGAAGAACTCCTGTGCCAGAAAGTGAAAGCTTAGAAAAACTTGCAAGTCATAAAGCATCAATGGCTATATTTCTATCAGTACAGATGATTGATAATGTAGTAGATAGGCTTTTAGAATATTATGATGAAAATACTCCTGTTGCAGTGGTACAAAAAGCTACTTGGCCTGATCAAAAGATAGTACAAGGAACATTAAAAGATATATCAGAAAAAGTAAAAGAAGCTAATATAACAAAAACAGCACAAATATTAGTAGGAGGATTTTTAGGAGATAAATATAGTTTATCAAAATTATATGACAAAAATTTTTCCCATGAATATAGGGATGCTAAAAAGTGAAACTAGCTATAATTACACTTACAAAAGGTGGACTTAAGAAAGCTTTACAAGTAAAAAGATATTTAAGAGATACGCCTATTTATACCTTAGATAAGCATGATGATGGTAGATTCAAATCAATAAAAGGAAAACTATCAGAGAATATAGAGTATTTCTTTAAAAATTACGATACCATACTTTTTATTATGGCTACAGGAATTGTAGTAAGGTCTATAGCGGCACATATAAAGGACAAAACTATTGATCCTGCTATACTTGTAATGGATGAAGGTGGAAAACATATTATAAGCTTACTTTCAGGGCATATCGGAGGGTCAAATAGTTACGCAATACATCTATCCAAGTTAATAGGAGCAACACCTGTTATAACTACGGCATCTGATGTAAATGGTGTATTATCTGTAGATATGATATCAAAAGAGTTGAATCTGTCTATAGAAAATATGGAAGATGCAAAAATAGTCACAGCAGATATAGTAAATGGTAAAAAAGTAGGAATTAAATCAGATATTTCTATAGATAAAAATTTAATTAAAAATCTCATAACACCAGAAGATGAAGGATTTAAAGATATACAAAGTTTAATTGCTATAACAAATAGCATTAAAAAATACACTATGCCCACATCAGTATTGATACCAAAAAATATAGTCTTAGGTATAGGATGTAGAAGGGGAATAGAGAAAAATAGAATATTAGATGCTATATATAAATCTATGGATAAGAATAATTTATATATGGAAAGTCTAAAAGAAATAGCAACAGTAGATGTTAAAAAAGATGAAATTGGACTTATAGAATCATCAAAGGAATTAAATATATCACTTAATATAATTACTAGAGAAGAAATTAAAAAAGTGGAACATCTATTTGAAGGCTCTAATTTTGTGAAAAAGACAATAGGAGTATCCTCTGTTTCGGAGCCTGTAGGATACATTGTGAGTAATAATGGAACATGTATAATGAAAAAAACAAAAATGGATGGTATAACAATATCTATTTGGGAGGAAAACAATGAGTAATGGAAAAATATATGTAGTAGGAATAGGACCTGGAGATAAGAAACATATGACTTTTAGAGCAGTAGAAGCTATAAAAGAATCTGATATTATAATAGGGTATAAAAAATATATAGAGCTTGTAAATGATTTAATTGATGACAAGAAAATAGTATCATCTCAAATGAAAAAAGAAGTAGAGAGATGTGAAAAGACATTAGAATATGCTGAAGATGGAAAGACTGTAGCCCTTGTAAGTAGTGGTGATGCAGGTGTCTATGGTATGGCTGGTATAATGCTTGAAATAGTATTAAAGCATAAAAGTGATGTAGAAGTAGAGATAGTACCAGGAGTTTCAGCATCTAATGCATCAGCAGCTTGTGTAGGTGCTCCTCTTATGCATGACTTTGTTACAATTAGTTTAAGTGATTTACTTACAGACTGGTCACTTATAGAAAAAAGGTTACGTCTTGCAGCAGAAGGAGATTTTTCAGTAGCAATATATAATCCAAAAAGCAAAAAAAGAACAGAGCAAATTGTAATAGCAAGAGATATATTTTTAAAACATAAAGATAAATCTACACCTGTAGCCATAGTTAGAAATGCTAAAAGGGAAGGTGAAGAAACAATACTTACTGATTTAGAAAATATGTTAAATTTTGATATAGATATGTTTACAACAGTTATAATAGGAAATTCAAACTCATATATAGATGGTGGAAAAATGGTAACACCTAGAGGTTATAAAATATGATATTAGTTTTATCTGGTACAGAGGATGGAAGGCTTATTATAGAAAAACTACTAGATAAAAATCATTCTGTAATTGCAACAACAGCTACAAATTATGGAGCAAGACTTTTTAAGACTCATCCTAATTTAAAAGTCATATCAAAAAGATTGGATAAAGAAGATATGGTAGAGTTAACTAAGAAGTATAATATAAAAACTATAGTAGATGCAACACATCCATATGCAGCAGAAGTTTCTAAAAATTCCATAAAAGCATCAGAAGAATCAGATATTAAATATTTTAGATTTGAAAGAAAAGAAATATCATATGAAAATATAGATAGGTTTTCATCATATGAACAAGTGATAAATTACTTAGAAAATAAAAAAGAAAATGTACTATTAACAACAGGAAGTAATAATTTAGATAAATTTAAAAATGTAAGTTTTAAAGAAAATTTATATATAAGAGTATTACCTACAGCAAATGTAGTTAAAAAATGTACTGATTTAGGATTTTTACCTAAGAGGATATTAGCACTTCAAGGTCCATTTAGTACTGATTTTAATAAAGCTATGTATGAGTTTTATAATATAAAGTATATAGTTACAAAAGATAGTGGAGATATAGGTGGTACAAATGAAAAAATAAATGCAGCACTTGATATGAATATAAAGGTGCTTTTAATAGATAGGCCACAGATAGTTTATCCGAATAAATATGATAATATTAGGGAATTGATTGAGGATATAAAATGAAATGAAAAAACCCTTGCAAGGGTTTTTTCTAATTTAATTCTATATTATATCTATTTTTTGTAATTTCTTTATATTTATTAGCTAACTCATCATATCCTTTTATTTCTAATATATGTATAGCTTTATTGAGAGAATCTTTATAGGTTTCTTCATTTTCACCAAGAAAATATTCAGCTATACCCTTTCTATAATATAAGTGATTTAAAGCATACATTATATCTTGTTCTCTACAATATTTTATTCCATTATTAGCATATTTTAAAGCGTTTTTATGTGCATCTATGTGATGATAATTATATGAAATATTAGAAAACACTTTAATTATTAATTTTTTTTCATTTAAAAGAGTTTCACTATCGAAGTTTAATGTAGTAAGAATAAACTTTAGAATTTTATTGCTTTTTTGATAACTTTTATCTCTTTTAAAGGTAATAGCTATCAAAAGCAATATGCGAATTTCAAATAGATTGTAATTAAAATTTTTAAAAGTGTCTAATTTAAAATCTTGTTTAGTATATTTTAATGATTTTATAAAAATATTTTGTGTTTTTTTAATATCTTCATTTCTTTTAAATAATGATTCAATTCCTTTAACTATTAATTTAAATTGTTTAATAAGTTTAGATTCATATAGACTAAAATCAAAAGGCAATTTATTTTTGAAATGAGATTCAAAATCATCAGATAACTTTATTAGTTCTTCGAGATTATATGAATTTATAATATTATCTATTCTGTCATAATAGTTTAGTAATGTTCTATCAGTATTATAATGAGCTAATTCATGTAATAAATCTTTTTTGAAAAAGATAGATAATTTATTCAAGGTATCATATGAAGCAATTCCATGACCATTTTCTAATTTACTTAATGTGTCTCTATTTATTTTAGCTTCTTTACATACTTTAGATTGACTATATCCTAATGATTTTCTTAGTTTTTTATTCTCTCACCAAAATTTTTTAAATCATATGTTTCAAACATAGTTTATCCCCCTATTATAAAATATTCAGAAACAATTTTTAAAATGTCGGCTCCTTTCAGATAGTAATATTTTCCTTTAGAATGTATAATGAAGTTAATAACTATTTATAGAAAATGTCACTAATTATAAGGATGATTTAAGGATGAAAATATTCACAAAATTACCAATAGTCTTAATTATAATTGTAACACTAATTTCATTTATACCACAAGTAAATTATGTACAAGATGCAGATATATCAGAAACTATGCAATTACTAATGTTGAAGTAAAATAAAATGTAATAAATTACTATTGATAAAATTGGTATAAGTTTTAAAAAAACATAAAGTATGTTGAACTTATCCACTTTGATATAAAGCAATACTAAGTTAAATTTTAGGGAACAAGAATGCTTTCAAAAGGGGTGAAATTTATGGATATGATAGTAAGTAATAAGAATGGTGTTGGAACTAATAGCATTGCTCCATGTAATGACT
Source organism: Senegalia massiliensis (assembly GCF_900626135.1). Classification (NCBI taxonomy): domain Bacteria; kingdom Bacillati; phylum Bacillota; class Clostridia; order Eubacteriales; family Clostridiaceae; genus Senegalia; species Senegalia massiliensis. The sequence goes on along the minus strand of NZ_LR130785.1, from coordinate 72,154 downwards.
ATGGAACTTGTACAGGATATGCAGTGTGCGAATGTCAAATTGAAGTATGTAATACTATAAACATTGAATTTTAACAGAATAATACTACCAAAGATACGTATCTTTGCTAGTATTTAATTATTTTTATTAGTTTAAAAGATTACCAATTTTAAACTAATAAAAGGAAAATGAGAGGATTACAGATTGAAAAAAATAATCATAGTATTAATTTTATCAAGTTTTTTATTAATTTCTTGTAATTCAGAACAACAATTGACAAGTGAAATTAAGCCAATGGCTATAAATATAAACAGAAACATAAAAGTTATAGTTGATCCACGTGTAGAATTATTAACTACTATACAATACTTAGCTAATTATCCACGTCTTAGTTTATTGAATTCTGATTATAAAACAGATATAGATAATTATTTTAAAAACTATAAAAATCATAAGGCAGTAAATCAATTTAAAAAGTTGTCAAAAGAGGGTTTTCAATATGAAGTGCCTATAGAATACATTTTAAATTGTAGTGCCTTACCAAATTTAGAAACTTCTAAAAATATTAAATATTCTTCCAAGCAATTACAAGTAGGTATAAAAAGTTTAAATGAGTTTAGAGAAAATGTAAAAGCTTTTTATCTAGAAACTAATTTTATAAATTTTTATGCTGAGCATAAAAATTTATATGAGCGTATTTTATCAAATTATACTAAAAGTAATGAGATTGAAGGTTATATAACTTCATTAGAAAATTATTATGGGAAATCTCAAAAAAGTTATAATATAATACTTTCACCATTAATTCATTCTGGAGGATATGGACCTAGATTAAATAAGGAAAATGGTAGATATGATGTATATCAAGTGACAGGTCCAATAATAACTCAAAAGATTTATGAAGAATATGATAAAGATATTGAAAAATTAAAAGATATTAATGATATATCAAGATTATTTGAGTTAAATAAGGGAGTAATGTTACATGAATTTAGTCATAGCTATATAAACCCACTTGGAGAGAAGTATTCAAAGTCAATTAAAAAATATGAGCCTAATAACAATGTGTATTTAGAATATTTTCCTAATTCATATAAACAATGGCCCAATATAGTCAATGAATATATTGTTAGAGCAATTACAGCAAGAATATTATTATTAGAAGGTGAAACAAAAGAATATAAAGAAACTATTAATAATGATAAAAGATCAGGATTTAAATATATTGAAAAACTAATAGAAAAACTTAAAGAGTATGAAAACAATAGAGATAAATATAAACAGATAGAAGATTTTTATCCAGAGCTTTTAGATGAATTAGTGAAACAATATATTTAACTATAAAAATCAAATATTAAAATTAAGTTCATACTTATGATTAATAGGGAAAGAGGTGAGAAACCTCTGCAGCCCTCGCTACTATAACCATAACGAAATCTCAAATCCGTTATTCATTAGAATGGGAAGGAGAGAAAGTAGGAGGATAGTAAGTCAAGAGACCTACCTAATTTTTAAAAAATATTCCTTCAGAGGGAAGAAATTGCTAGAAAGTAGTGATAAATAATGAAAAGAATTTTAAGTGCTATTTTAATAATATTTTTATTAAGTGGATGTAATAATTCCAATAATAAGGATGCTACTAATCAAAATAATATCCCTAAAGATTCTCAAGAAGTAAATGATAAAGAAGAATTAAACTCTTCCATAAATAAACAAGAAATTTTAGATTTTGGTGAAAAATTTGTACCAAATGATTTTTTGATAAAAGATTTTATTATTAACATAGAAGATAATAAATTGGTTTATAATTTAAAAATCATCATGAGTGAAGAATTATATAAATTTTTATCAGAAAATAAGGTGGAATATTATTTTTCACTTGAATATCCTGAAAGGATTAGAGAGGTTGTGGAAAAAACTTCAACTGATTTAATAAAACATGTTCCAACAAATAATCAGTTAAGTTATAATATAATTTTCAAAGAAGAATTACCCAAAAAAGAATTACCTGATTCAATTACAGATAAACAAAAATACAATCTTTTAGTAATCAATAAAGAAGGATCAGTAGTAAGTATCCTTGATGGTATAGAGGCATTATCAAATATGACTAAAGACTCGAAGGCGATAAAAGTAAATTAATTTCACCAAATATTTAATACTAAATTATCTAAAAACACATAATAAATAAGAATATTCTTATTTATTATGTGTTTTTAGTATAAGATAAATAAAATTATAAATATTAATTTTATTATTCAATTACGAATTAATCAATAAAAATACTTTTCGATTAATTTTTGATATGTATTCTATTTACAACCCCTCAAACAAATGATAATATATATTTAACAATAAAAATCGAATATTAAAATTAGGTTCATACTTATGATTAATAGGGAAAGAGGTGAGAAACCTCTGCAGCCCCCGCTACTGTAACCATAACGAAATCTCAAGTCCACTATTCATTAGAATGGGAAGGAGAGAAAGTAGGATGATGGTAAGCCAGGAGACCTGCCTGATTTTACGAAGTAACCTTCGGAGGGAAGGATTTACTAGTATGAATATATTAGTATATTTAATCCTGCCTCTATGGTAGGATTTTTTTGTTATAAAATAAAAATGAGAGAAAAGGTGATATAATGAAAAAAGGATTGTTAATTATAGGACATGGAAGTAGATCAAATGAAGCAAAAAAAGGATTTTCTGATATGATAGATATTGTAAAAGAAAAAACAGATAAGTATATTATAAAAGGTGCTTATATGGAGATAAGTAAACCTTTCATATCAGAAGTAGTAGAAGAAATGGTTAATGAAGATATAAAAGATATAACAGTAGTACCTTATTTTTTATATGAAGGAATTCATATAAAAGAAGATATACCTCATATAATAGAAGAGCTAGATAATAAATATGAAGGAGTTAATTTTAAAATATCTAAACCATTAGGAGTTGAGCCAGTTTTAGGTGATATATTACTTGAACGTGCAGAAAGTGTTAATTAGAAATAGGATCAGGAGTTGATATCTATGAATATTTCAGTAGTAGGAATAAATCACAATACAGCAACAACAGATATTAGAGAAAAAGTAGCTTTTACAGATAGTATGAAAATAGAAACTACAACATATCTTTTAGATAGTGGAGTAAAAGAGTGTATTATACTTTCTACCTGCAATAGAAGTGAAATATATATATATAGTGAAGATGGAAATGTAGATAGGGATATAGAAGTAGTTAAAAATATTTATAGAAAAAAGTCAGATATAAAGCAAATTGATAAATATTTTTTCGTAAAAAAAGAGATAGAATCAATTTATCATTTATATGAAGTAGCATCTGGTTTAAAATCTATAGTACTTGGTGAAGATCAAATTTTAGGACAAGTAAAAGAAGCACATAGGTTAGCTATGGAAATAGGCGGAAGTGGCAAAAGATTAAATAAATTATTTAGAGAATCAGTTACTACAGCTAAAAAAGTAAAAAAAGAACTTAAAATTTCAGAAATACCTCTTTCCATAAGTTATATAGGAGTTAAATTTTTAAAAGAGAAAATTGATTTAAAAGGCAAAAAAGCACTTATTATAGGATTAGGAAAAATGGGAAATCTAGCTCTTAAATACTTAGAAGAAGAAAATTTAGATGAAATTTTCATGTCAAATAGAAGTCATGATAAATTATATAAAATAAAAGAATTATATGAAAATGTAACTCCAATTGAGTATGATGATAGATATAATATTATAAAAGATATAGATATACTCATAACAGCAACAGCCTGTCCTCATCATATAATAAGGAAGAAAGATATGAAGAAATTAGAAAAGAATTTATATATTTTAGATCTTGCACTACCACGTGATGTAGAAGAGGATGTAGAAGAGCTAGAAAATGTAAATCTTTATAATATAGATAATTTAAAGGAAATCTCAGAAAAAAATGAAGTTAAAAGAAAAGAATTATCCAAAAAAGCTAAAAGTTTAATAAATGAAGATATAATTAGTTTTAAAAATTGGATAGATACTTTAAAAGTAGATCCTATAGTTAAAAGTATGAGTGATAAATGTGAGGAAATAGAGAAAAACACCTTAGAATATATATTTAGAAAAATAGATTTAAGTTCAAGAGATAAAAAAATAATGGAAAAGATAATACATTCTTCATTTAAAAGAATAATTAGAAATCCAGCAATTAAATTAAAGCAAATAAATGATAAAGAAAAACTAGATAATTATATAGAAATGATGTCAGATATTTATGAGTTATAAAGAAGAAACTTCATTTTATCCAGTTATGCTAAATTTAAAAGATAAAAATATAGTAATAATAGGAGCAGGAAAGGTAGCTCTAAGAAAAGCTAAAAAGTTAATGGAATATGGGGGGAAACTAAGCATTATAAGCCCTAAAATAGAATCTGAGTTTTATAATTATAAAAATAAAATTAATATAATAAAAGATAAGTATAATAAAAAGTATATTTTAAATTCTTCAATAGTAATAGCAGCAACTGATGATAAAAAGTTAAATAGAAAAATAAGTATTGATTGTAAAGATGAAAACATATTATGTAATAATATAACAGGTAAGAATTCTGATTTCATTGTACCTTCTACTTTTAAAAGAGGAGATCTTACAATATCTGTTTCAACAAATGGAAAAAGTCCATCACTTTCAAAGAGTATAATATTTGAATTAGAAAAAAAGTATGATGAAAAGTATATAGAGTTCTTAAAATTATTAGGTGATATAAGAAAAATAGTATTAGAAAAATGTAATGATGAGAAAAGAAAAAAGGAAATATTAAATGAAATAATAAATTTGAGCTTAGATGATTTAAAGGGGAGAAAAAAATTATATGAAAATAAAAGTAGGCTCTAGAGGAAGTAAATTAGCTCTGACCCAAACGAGATGGGTAGTAGATAAATTAAAGGAGAAAAATCCCAATATAGACTTTGAGATAAAAGTAATACGCACAAAAGGTGATAAAATAAAAGATATTCCATTAGATAAAATAGGTGACAAGGGATTATTTGTAAAAGAAATTGAAAATGCTTTATTAAACGGTGAAATAGATATAGCAATTCATAGCATGAAAGATATGCCTTCTAGTTTGCCAACTGGACTTAAATTTGCATCTATACCTGAGAGAGAAGATGCAAGAGATGTTCTTATATTAAAAGCAGGATATAGTGACTTAGATAGTCTTCCAAGAGGATCTAAAATTGGTACTGGAAGCAAAAGAAGAAAGTATCAATTATTAAATTATAGAGATGATTTAGAAATAGTACCTATTAGAGGTAATATTGAAACTAGAATAGAAAAGATAAAAACTGAAAATTTAGATGGAGTAGTTTTAGCTGCAGCAGGTATTAAACGATTAGGATTAGAAGAAAAAATTTCTATGTATTTACCTAATGAAATAATATTACCATCACCTAGTCAAGGTGCACTTGCACTAGAAATAAGGGAAGATGATAAACAGTTAGAAGATATGATAGATTCTATATCTTCAAAACAAGCTTGTATTCAAGTAAAAGCTGAAAGAGCATTTTTAAAAGGGGTTAATGGGGGCTGTCATATACCAATAGGAGCATATGCAACTATAAATGGTGATGAAATAATTCTTGATACATTGTTTGGAGATGAAGATGGTAAAAAATTAGTTAGAAAAACAAAGAGTTCAAAAATTAGTGAAGCAGAAGAACTAGGATTAGAACTTGCAAAAACTGTATTAGAGGAGTTTGGAGATGAATAAAGGTAAAGTTTATCTTATAGGAGCAGGACCTGGGGATATAGGTCTTATTACAGTAAAAGGAATGGAAAAATTAAAGGAAGCTGATGTAATAGTATATGATAGATTAGTAAATGATAGCCTTTTAAAAGAATCTAAAACAGAATGTGAAATGATATATGTAGGCAAAAAACCAAATCATCATACACTTAAGCAAGGTGAAATAAATAAGTTATTGGTTGAAAAAGCCAAAGAAGGTAAAACAGTAGTAAGGTTAAAAGGTGGAGATCCTTATGTCTTTGGTAGAGGTGGAGAAGAAGGAGAGGAATTATATAAAAATAATATAGAATTTGAAGTAGTACCAGGAATTACTTCAGCAATTGGTGGGCTTTGTTATGCTGGAATTCCTATTACTCAAAGAAACGTTGCAACCTCATTTCATGTTTTCACAGGTCATTTAAGTGATGATGAAAAAGAATTTGATTTTGAATCTATAGTTAAATTAAATGGAACTTTAGTTTTTTTAATGGGAATGAAAAATTTAGAAAAAATAACTAAGGGATTAATGAAGTATGGTAAAAAACCTGATACTCCTGTTGCAATAATAAATTGGGCTACTAGAAATAATCAAAAAGTAATTACTGAAAGATTAAATAAGATATATGATTATGCAGTGGAGAAAAATATGTCTTCACCAAGTCTTATAGTAATAGGTGATGTGGTAGACTATAGAGAAAAATTAAGCTTCTTTGAGAAAAAACCACTACATGGTAAAAATATAGTTGTAACACGTTCACGAGCTCAAAATAGTTCTATGATAGAAAAATTACGAGAATTAGGAGCAAATCCAATAGAGTTTCCAACAATAAAAATAGAAAAACTAGAAAATACAAAGTTAATAAATGAAATAAAAAATATAGATAAATATAACTATATAATACTAACAAGTGAAAATGGAGTAGAAATATTTTTTAAAGAATTATATAAAATGGGTTATGATAGTAGATGGCTTAAAAACTCTAAAATAGTATCAATAGGTAAATCTACTACAGAAAAATTAAAACAATTTGGAATAGTAGCAGATATAATGCCTAAAACGTACAAACAAGAAGAATTATATGGACTATTAAAAGATAAAGTAAAAAAAGGTGACAATATACTTTTGCCTAGGTCAGCTAAAGGAAGAAAGTTTATAGTAGAAAAATTAAACCAAATATCAAATGTATGTGAAATACATACATATACCACAGTTGTAGATGATAGTAAAAGTGATGATTTCATAGATAATTTTAAAAATGTAGATTATATTACATTTACATCTTCATCTACTGTTGAAAATTTCTTTGAAATTGTAGGTAAAGAAAATAAGAAGTTATTAAGTAAGGCAAAACTAATATCAATAGGACCTGTTACGTCATCTACAATAGAGGAATTAGGATTTAAAGTATATAGTGAAGCAAAAGAATATACAATAGATGGAATAATAGATTCTATATTAAATGATAGGAAGTGAGAAAGTGGAATTAAAAAACAGACCAAGACGTTTAAGGGCAAATGAGATAATAAGAAATTTAGTAAGAGAAGCTAAGTTAAACATAGAAGATTTAGTATATCCACTATTTGTAGTGGAAGGAAAAGGTATTAAAAAAGAAATTCCTTCATTACCAAATAATTATCATTTTTCAATAGATAAATTAGTTGAAGAAGTAAAAGAATTAACTAAATTAGGTATTCATTATATAATGTTATTTGGTTTACCTGATAAAAAGGATAATATCGGTAGTAGTGCATATAGTAATGATGGAATAGTTCAACGTGCAATAAGAGAAGTAAAAAAAGAAATTACAGATATATATATAATTACAGATATATGTATGTGTCAATATACAGATCATGGTCATTGTGGATTATTAACTGAAGATGGGAAAATAGAAAATGATACTACAGTTGAAAAACTATCAAAAATAGCAGTAAGTCATGCAAAAGCTGGAGCAGATATGGTAGCCCCATCAGATATGATGGACGGAAGAATAGCTCATATGAGAAGAGAACTTGATAGTGAAGGTTTTAAGGAGATACCTATTATGAGTTATAGTATAAAATATGCATCATCATTTTATGGGCCATTTAGAGACGCAGCTCATTCAGCACCATCATTTGGAGATAGAAGCAGTTATCAAATGGATTTTGCAAACCCTAAGGAATCATTAAGAGAAGCAGAGATTGATATAAATGAAGGTGCAGATATTATAATGGTAAAACCAGCACTTTCTTATCTTGATATAATAAGAAGGGTAGATGAAAAATATAATATACCAATAGCAGCATATAATGTAAGTGGTGAATATGCCATGATTAAGATGGCTATAAAAAATGGATTAATGGATGAAAAAGTGATATATGAATCATTATTATCTATAAAAAGAGCAGGAGCAGATATTATAATAACATATTTTGCAAAAGAAATAGCAGAAAAACTAAGGGGGAGAAATTAATGGAATTTGAAAAGTCAAAGAAAGCATTTGATGAAGCTAAAAAATATATTCCAGGGGGAGTAAATAGCCCTGTAAGAGCTTTTGGTTCTGTAGATATAGCTCCAATATTTATAGAAAAAGCTAAAGGAAGTAAAATATATGATTTAGATGGAAATGAATATATTGACTATATTTGCTCATGGGGACCACTTATATTAGGACATAGTAATGAAAAGTTAGTAAATGGAATAGAGGATGAATTTAAAAAAGGTACAAGTTATGGACTTCCTACTCAAATAGAAACTAAAATGGCAAAGAAAATAGTAGATGCATACCCTTCAGTAGAAAAAGTGAGAATGGTAAATTCAGGGACAGAAGCTACAATGAGTGCCTTAAGACTTGCAAGAGCTTATACAAAAAAGAAAAAAATAATAAAATTTGAAGGTTGTTATCATGGTCATTCAGATGGATTACTTGTGAAGTCAGGTTCAGGTACACTTACTTATGGAATTCCTACAAGCCCTGGAGTAAATTCTACAGTAATAGAAGATACAATAGTATGTGAATATAACAATATAGATTCAGTGAAAAAAGCATTTCAAGATTCAAATGATATAGCAGCAGTAATAGTAGAACCAGTAGCAGGAAATATGGGAGTAGTTGAAGCCAAGAAAGAATTCCTAGAAGGTCTTAGAGAAATTACAAAGGAATATAACTCCCTACTTATATTTGATGAAGTTATAACAGGATTTAGATTATCATACTCTGGTGCCCAGGGAATATATGATATAAATCCAGATCTCACTTGCTTTGGAAAAATTATAGGTGGAGGACTTCCAGTAGGTGCTTATGGTGGAAAAGCTGAAATAATGGATATGATAGCACCATTAGGTGGTGTATATCAAGCAGGAACGCTTTCAGGGAACCCATTAGCAATGTATATGGGCTATAATACTTTAGAAATACTTGAAAATAACAAGGAAATATATTGTGATTTAGAAAAAAAGGCTAAGAAGTTAGAAAAAGGATTAAATGAACATATAGAAAAATTAAATATAGATGTGACTATAAATAGAGTAAAAGCTATGATATGTATATTTATGTCACAAGGACCTGTAGATAGTTACAGTCAAGTTATGAAATCAGATACAGATAAATATAAGGTATTCTTTAAAGAAATGCTAAAGCAAGGAATTCTTTTACCACCAGCACAATTTGAAGGATTATTTTTATCAACAGCACATACAGATTGCGATATAGAAAAAACAATAGATGCAGCAGGAAAGGCATTTAAAGTGGCTTTTAAAAAGTAGAGGTGAAAAAATGTATAATGAGTTTATATTGTTTTTAGGAACAAATAATCTAAAAAAAACTGATGATTTTTATAGAAATGTATTAGAACTTGAACTTTATAAAGACCAAAAAACATGTATGATTTATAAAATAAATCAGGGATCATCTATTGGGTTTTGCACTCATATAAATAAAACTATAGATGAGAAAAGTCCTATTCTCACATTAATAGTTGATGATGTAGATAAAATGTATGAAAGTATTAAAAATAAGGGGATAAATATAGAAGATAAGCCTAAAAAGAACGAAAAGTTTAATATATATCATTTCTTTTTAAAGGATAATAATGGATACACTATAGAAGTACAAAAGTTTTTATAAGGAAATATAAAAAAGAGATAGATTGACTCGAGTCAATATATCTCTTTTAAATTACTCTACTGTTTCTAAAAACTCATCATAAGTCATCATCTTATCAATCATGCCTTCTGGAGTTATTTTTATTATTCTATTTGCTACTGTATCAATAAATTGGTGGTCATGAGATGTAAATAATACATTACTCTTATAATCTCTTAAGCCATTATTTACTGCTGTAATTGATTCAAGATCTAAATGGTTAGTAGGTTGGTCAAGTATTAATACATTTGCGCTACTTAGCATCATTTTAGATAACATACATCTTACTTTTTCTCCACCTGAAAGCACTTTAGCTTTTTTTAGTGCTTCTTCACCAGAGAAAAGCATTCTACCTAAAAATCCTCTTAAATAACTTTCTGATTGATCTTCAGAGAATTGTCTCATCCAATCAACTAAATTTAAATCTACATCATTAAAAAATTCTGAGTTATCTTTAGGGAAATATGCTGTAGTTATAGTTACTCCCCATTTGAAGCTACCACTATCAGCTTCCATTTTACCCATTAATATTTTGAACAATGTAGTTATAGAGATTTCATCTCCTACAAATGCAATTTTATCTCCTTTATTTACAGTGAAGTTTACATCTTTTAAAATTACTTCCCCGTCAATAGTTTTATTTAAATCTTCTACCATTAATATATCATTTCCAACTTCTCTTTCAGGCTTAAATCCTACAAAAGGATATCTTCTACTGGATGGTTGTATATCATCTATAGTAATTTTTTCTAATAATTTTTTACGAGAAGTAGCTTGCTTTGATTTAGATGCATTTGCACTAAATCTTGCAATAAATGCTTGTAATTCTTTTACTTTTTCTTCTTTTTTCTTGTTTTGATCTTTCATCATTTGTTGAGCTAACTTACTAGATTCATACCAAAAATCATAGTTTCCTACATAGAGCTTTATTTTTCCAAAATCTATATCGCAAATATGAGTACATACAGTATTTAGAAAATGTCTATCATGAGATACAACTAAAACTGTACCTTCAAAGTCCAGTAGAAAATCTTCTAACCAGTTTATAGATTTTATATCTAAGTTATTGGTAGGCTCATCTAATATTAGTATTTCTGGATTACCAAATAAAGCTTTTGCGAGCATTACTTTTACTTTATCTGAACCAGTTAATTCATTCATTTTTTTGTCATGCATATCTGTTGGTATTCCAAGTCCTTGAAGCAAAGCAGAAGCTTCAGATTCAGCTTCCCAACCATTTAATTCAGCAAATTCTCCTTCAAGTTCTGCTGCTTTTATTCCATCTTCATCTGAAAAGTCTTCTTTCATATATATTTGATCTTTTTCTTTCATTATTTCATAAAGTCTAGAGTTTCCCATTATAACTGTTTCTATAACTGGATACTCATCATACATGAAATGATCTTGCTTTAAAACAGACATTCTAGCATCTTTTGGAATACTTATATCTCCTGTATTAGGCTCTATTTCTCCTGAAAGAATCTTTAAAAAAGTAGACTTTCCAGCACCATTGGCACCTATAATTCCATAGCAGTTTCCAGGATTAAACTTTAAATTTACATCTTTAAAAAGTTTTTGATCCCCATATCTTAAACTTACATTAGTTACTGTAATCAATTAATTTTCATCCTTTACATATAATTTTACAATTCCAATAAATTATATCATAATATTTTATAACTTCATATAGAATAAAAAAAGGAATATACATACTTTTATAGAATATAAAAATTAAACTAGATAAATTAAATAAAAAATAATATGTTTCAATTTCTTCATAATTTTCAGACATATTATGCATTGAAATTATGATAAAATTATATAAATAAATATAATTTAGATAATGGGGGATAGTATGAAAAATAAAATATTTTTTAGAAGTACATTAATAGTAGTTGTATTAGTAATTGTAATGATTTCTATGCATTTTTATAATTTTCTAAATATTAGTGAAATAAGCTTTACAGATAGTTGGAGTGAAGACTTTAAAATTGGTGAAACAAATGATGATGATTTTAAATTATCCTCATTAGAAGATAATATACTCAACTTAAATATAGAAAAACCTAATAAATTTAACTTTAATATTATAGATAAAAAAGGTGAAGTAAAGGATAGTGGAACTAATGAAATTTCTAATTTTGAGTATAAGAATGTAAATCAATCATATTTAATAAAAGATAAATATATTTATCTTTACAAAAATAATGTATATATGTCTACATTTGATGGAGATAAGTTTTTAGAACCTATAAAAATAATTGAAAATGTAAATTATTTAACTGTACGTATGATAGATGAAGATATAATAATAACTACATCTAATGATGAAAAAGTATTAGCTTATAAATTTCAAAATGAAGAGTTAGAAAATATATTTGAAAAAGAAAATGATAGAAATATAAAGAGCGCATATTATAGTCCAGAAGATAACTTGTTAGTATCTGTAGAGGATAAAGGTAAGGATAGAGAGTTATTAACTCTTTTTAATGAGAGAAAAAATGAGAATATTGTTTTAGTTGATATAAATAAATATACTGGATATAGTATAAAAGATATAAATATAGATAATTTAGAAGATAGATTAGTTGTAACTTATTTAAAGAGATTAAACAAAGATGGAAGTAAAAATTATCAAATAAATAATATTAGAATTGATAAAGATACCTTGGATTTTGAAAGTAGCAAATATTATCTGGATAATTATGATATATATGAATTGGAATCAGATATAGAAACATATGTGGAAAATAATGAAATTCATATAATAGGATCTGGAGAAAACTCAAAGAATCAATATTCCTCAGATAAAAATGATATATTTGATATGACACTTAAGAAAAATGGTGAAGTTAAAAATGTAGAATTTATCGCTACTACTGATGAATATTCAAGTCAGATTGAAATGGTAAAGTTTAATGGATACAAATATGTAGTATTTAATGAGGTGGTCTATGATAGTGATGATCTTAGAATATTTAGTGATTCAGAGGAAATGATGGCTAAAGAACGCATAACAAGAGAAGATTATTTATCAGCTAGCTTAAAAGCAGTAGTTATACCTTTTATATCAATAATGTATACAGTGATTAGAGGACTTATGATAATTTTTGTGATGGCATTACCTTTAGGAATATTTTACTTTACTTATTTTAATAAAGGATATAGTAAAGATTCTATAAAGATAGCAGTCATGATAGGTATATATATAATTGCAAATATAATAGTATTTAAATTTATATATTTTACACAAGGGAATGAAATATATTATCCAAATTTCTTTTTCAGTAATTTTTATAGAATATTAGGCCCTCTAGCTATGAATATGATTTCAGGATTAGCTACTTTTATATTTTATAAAGAATCTAAGAAAAAATGCATGGACTTATCATTTATAACATATCCTACCTTCTTTATAATAATAGATGTATTTTTAAACAATATATTATATGTACCATTTTTGACTATATTTAGACTTTTTGGGTTTTAGATAGTTTTTTCATACCTCTTAAAAATGATATAATATATATAGAAATTTTTAAGAGGTGAAAAAATTGAATTTATTAACTATAGAAAATATATCAAAGAGATATGGAGAGAAAGAATTATTTAATAATATAACTTTTGGAATAAATGAAGAAGATAAGATAGGTCTTATCGGAATAAATGGAACAGGCAAATCCACTTTATTAAAAATAATTACAGGAAAAGAAAGTCCTGATAGTGGTAGAATTATTAAAAGAAATGATATAAGAATAGAATATTTGAGTCAAAATCCTCATTTTGAAAAAGGTGCAACTATATTAGAGCAAGTTTTTCAAGGGAATAGTGATATTATGAAAACTATAAGAGAATATAATGAGGCTATAGAAGATAAAAATACTTCAAACGAAAAGATAATAAAATTATCATCAGAAATGGATAAGAAAAATGCATGGGAATTAGAAAGTGAAGCAAAATCAATATTAACTAAATTAGGCATAAGTAATTTTACTAGAAAAGTAGACAATTTATCTGGAGGATTAAAAAAGAGAATAGCTCTTGCATCTGCTCTTATAAAACCATGTGATTTATTAATATTAGATGAACCTACAAACCATTTAGATAATGATTCAATAGATTATCTAGAAGAATATTTAAATAATAGAAAAGGTGCTTTATTAATGATAACCCATGATAGATATTTTCTAGATAGAATAGTGAACAAAATAATAGAATTAGATAACAAGAATATATATGAATACATGGGTAACTATAATTACTTTTTAGAAAAGAAACTAGAAAGAGAAGAACTTTTAGAAAAAGAAGAGCAGAAAAGAAAAAAGTTATATAATAGTGAATTAAAATGGATAAGAACTGGTGCAAAAGCAAGAACTACAAAACAAAAAGCAAGAATTAATAGATTTGAGAATTTAAAAGAAAGTAAAATAGATACTACAAAAGAAAATATAGATATATCAGTTGGAAGTAGAAGACTTGGTAAAAAGATTGTTGAATTAAAAGACATATCTAAATCTTATGGTGAAAAGAAAATAATAGAAGACTTTACTTATACAGTATTAAGAGATGATAGAGTAGGTATAATAGGAGAAAATGGAATAGGCAAATCTACTTTGATAAATATAATAACTGGAATTACAAATCTTGATGCTGGGAAAGTAGAGATAGGTGAAACTGTTAAAATAGGATTATTTTCTCAAGAGACTTCTCATATTGATGGAAATCAACGTGCAATTGAATATATAAAAGAAGGAGCAGAATATATAGAAACAGGAGATGGAGATAAAATAACTGCATCTCAAATGATGGAGAACTTTCTCTTTTCAAAAGATTTACAATGGTCATATATATCTAAGCTTTCTGGTGGTGAAAAAAGAAGGTTACATCTCTTAAGGGTTCTTATGGAAACACCTAATGTATTATTATTAGATGAACCTACAAATGATTTAGATATAGAAACTTTAAGAATACTAGAAGATTATTTAGAAAACTTTGATGGAGCTGTAATAGCAGTTTCACATGATAGATATTTTCTAGATAAAATAGCAGAAAAATTATTTGAATTTAAAGGTAAAGGTGAAATAGTACAACATACAGGTAATTATACTGCATTTAAAAAGAGTAGAGATAAAGCAATAAATACATTATTTAAAAAAGAAGAAAAAACTAACAATGAAAAGAAAAATAAAGAGAAATCTAAAAGTCAAAAATTAAAATTTTCTTATAATGAAAAAAAAGAATATGAGGAAATAGACGATATTATATTAGATTTAGAAACTAAAATAGAAGAAGTTGATAAAAAAATAAATGATACTACTTCAGATTATGTTTTATTACAAGATCTATTAAAAGAAAAGGAAATATTGGAAAAAGAGTTAGAAGCAAAGATGGAAAGATGGATATATTTAAATGGATTAGCTGAAAAAATAGAAGAAGAAAAAAGCAAATAATAACTATATAATTCATATACTATACTAAACTAAGGAGGGATTATATGGCATATTTCGATAATATAGAAAATGCAAAAGAATATATTAATATGGCAGAAGGAATAGATGGAACTTATTTAGTTAACATATTAAAGAAATATTTACAAAAAGGTTCTACAATTTTAGAACTAGGTATGGGACCAGGAAAAGATTTAAACTTACTTAAAAAAGATTATAAAGTTACTGGTTCTGATAAATCAAAGGCTTTTTTAGATTTATATAGTGATGAAAATAAAGATATAGAACTATTATTACTTGATGCTAAAACCTTAAATATAGATAGAAAATTTGATTCTATTTATTCAAATAAGGTTTTAATACATTTAGATAAAGATGAATTAAAGGAATCAATAAATAGACAATATGATATACTGAACAATGATGGTATAACTGTTCATAGTTTTTGGAGAGGAGAAACAGAAGAAGTAGTAGATGGATTAAAATTTGTATATTATGATAAGGATGAATTAATAAATTTGTTTAGTAAAAAATTTAAAATTTTAGATATAGCATATTATACTGAAATGGAATATAAAGATTCAATATATATTGTTATAAAAAAGGCTTAATTCAGTTTGAGTCTTTTTTTTGTTTAATGGGTATATTATTAGTGTAGAGTTGAATTTAAAATTTAAAGAGATATAATATAATTATATGAAAATTCAAAATTAATAGAGGTGATATATTTGGAACAGATTATAAAAAAGATAATTGATATAGATAAAGAGGCAACTGACTTAGAACAAAGAACTAAGGATTTAATAGAGCAAAAGCAAAATAACTTGAGAATGTATTTTCAAGATATAGAGGATAGAGAGCAAAAAAAAGCAGAAGAAAAAATACAAAAAGAAACAAATTTTATAAGACAAGAAACCTATAAAACTATTAAATTTATGGAAAATAAAAAAGAAAAAAAGATTTCAAACTTCAAACAAATATATAGTGAAAATAAAGATGAAATAATTGAAAAAGCTCTAAAAGAAATATTAGAAATATAATTTTATCTAAGGAGTGAATACGTTGAGTAGTGTTACAAAGTTTGCTGCTGTAAATACTAAAATAAGAGCATTGAAACGAAACATGCTTACATTGAATGATTATGAAAATTTAATATCAAAAAAAAATATTGAAGATTTTGTAGATTATTTAAAATCTAATACAGGATATAGTGAAGCATTAGAGCAAATTAATACAAAAGGTATACATAGAGATAAGTTAGAAATATATCTTAAAAAATATATGAAAAATCAATATGAGAAAATAATTCATTTTTTCATTGGTGAATATAGAAAACTATTTAAAATACTATTTAAAAAATTTGAGATAGAAGATTTAAAACTATATCTAAGAACTCTTGCTAGAGGAAAAGATTTAGATTCAATAAAAGATTTGATACTTTACAAAGGAAGTTATAGTACTATTGATCATGATAAGTTAATTAAATCAAAAAATACTTCTGAGTTAATAGAAAATTTAAAAGGAACAATATATTATGATAGACTTTATCCTTATTTAGACGAAGAAGAAGATAGACTGATGTTTTATATTGAGATGAACCTAGATAGATTTTATTTTACAAAATTATATGAACAGATTGAACATTTAAAAAGCACAGATAGAAAAACTTTAGAAGATATATTAGGCATAAATATAGATCTTTTAAATATAGAGTGGTTATATAGAGGCCGTAAATTTTTTAATTTATCTAAAGAAGAGCTAGTAAATTATGCTTTAAAAGGTGGAAGAATAACAAATTATAATTTAATTAAAAAACTTAGTTATGCAAATTCTGAACAAGATTTTATAGAAATAGTAGCTACTACTCCGTATTATTTTTTATTTGAAGATAAAAATACAATAGACTTATATATGGAAATAAAATTAGAAACTTATATGTATAATAGATTTTTAGATTATTTTAATCAAGGAAAAATGAATATAATGGTTGCTGTAAGCTATATCCATTTATTAGAATATGAAATAAGAGATATAATATCTATAGCTGAATCCATAAGATATGATTTAGATAAAAAAGAAACAGAAAGATATATAATAAGAGAAATTAGCAAGGAGGTGAAATAATTGAGTATAGAAAAAATGTCTATGATAAATTTAGTAGGTTCAATTGAAGATGTAGATAAAATTGCAAGACAAATTATACTTTCTGGAAATTTAGATGTAGTAAGTGCATTAAATGAAATAAAACAAAGTAGATTTAATTTAGATGTAACAGAAAAAAATGTAGAAAGTTTAGCAGGAATGGCAAGTGTTCATCCTTTAACTTTACATGAAGGTTATAAAAAAGCTCTTGAAAAAATGAAACTAATAGAAAAAATATACGATGAAAGCTTTGATATAAAGGAAGAATATATAGATGAAAATTGTAGTTTAGATGACATGGAAAAAAATATGGATGAGCTTTATAACAAAATCTTACCTATAATGAATAAAAGAGAAAAAATTAAAGGTCATATGGACAATATACAAAAATCACTTGATAATATAAAGCTAATAGAAGGATTGGATATAGAGATTGAAAAATTAGATAATATGGAAAGATTTAATTATTATTTTGGATTATTATCTAAAGAAAACAGAATAAAATTGAAAAAAAACTATGAAAATATTCCCGCGATAGTTTTACATGAAGATACTTTAAACTCTGGAGAACTTTATCTTGTAATATTTCCAGTTGACTTAGGCAAAGAAACTGAAAGAATATTACGTTCTTTAAGTTTTAAAAAATTAGATATTAAAAAGGGATTTAAAGGTAAACCTAAAGATATAATAGAACAATTAAATCAAGAAAAACACAATAAAAAGTCAGAATTATTAAAAGTTAGAGAAAAACTAGAAAATTTCAAACAGGAAAATAGAGAAATGATTGAAAGGTGTTATTCAATATTCAAACTACAGGAAAGAGTAAATAGCTTAAAAAAATTAATGGTAGCTACTAAATACTTTTTTTATTTATCTGCATGGATACCTACGGATTGTACACATGAGTTTGAATCAAGATTAAAAGATTTTGATATAACTATTCATTATGAAAAGGAAGAAAATTTAACTACATCATTAAATCCTCCTACAAAATTAAAAAACAATTGGTTATTATCTCCTTTTGAATACCTTATAGAGATGTATGCAACGCCTTCATACAAGGAATTAGACCCTACTCCCTTCTTAGCAATAACATATATGTTGTTTTTTGGAGCTATGTTTGGTGATGTAGGTCAAGGTTTTGTGATAACCGTTGGAGGGATTTATTTAAGTAGAAAAAATGGAAGTAAATTTGCAAAACTTATATCAAGAATTGGAATAAGCTCTATGATATTTGGGGTTTTATATGGAAGTATATTTGGTTTTGAAGAGATAATTCCTGCATTAGTAATCAGACCTTTTGAAAATATACAAACTGTTTTAATAGCTTCAGTTTCAGCAGGTGTATTTTTAGTATTTATAGCTTATATATTTAATATTATTAATGGAATAAGATTAAGTGAATATGAAGATGCTTTATTTGGGAAAAATGGAATTGTTGGTGGATTATTTTATGGAATTGTACTTTATTTGGTAGCACAGAATTTCTTAAACATACCTCAGATTTCAATATTTTTAGGAATTATAATATCCTTAATTTTAATAGCATTAATGATATTAAGAGAGCCTTTAACAAATATTATTTTTGGGAATAAACCTTTATATTCTGAAGATATAGGTGCTTATTATATAGAAAGTTCATTTGAAATAATTGAAACATTACTTAGTATGATTAGTAATACACTTTCTTTTATAAGGATTGGAGCATTTGCCTTAACACATGTAGGGTTATTTATGGCATTTCAAGTTATATCTGATATTTTAAGCAACTTAGGTTTTAGCATAATAGTGTTAACTATTGGAAATATAATAATAATTGCTTTAGAAGGTCTAATAGTTGGTATTCAATCACTTAGACTTGAGTATTATGAATTATTTAGTAAATATTATAGAGGAGAAGGAAGACCTTATAAACCTTTTAAAATACATGAAGAAAATAAATAGATTATAGGAGAGATAAAAATGATTATTGCAATAATGATTATGACAACTATTTTAGTAATTGCTACTATAGCAACAGGCTTATATTTTTTAAATAAAGAAAATGAAAAGACAGGATTTAAAATAAGCAAAGCTTTAAGAATAAATCTCTTTGTATTTATACCTTTACTTTTAGGAGCACTTACTATACTAATGCCAGATGCTGTAAAAGCTGCTACTAGAGCACCAGAAGAGACTAGTGCTTCTGGACTTCAATATATTGCAGCAGCACTGTCTACAGGACTTGCAACGATAGGTGCAGGTTATGCAGTTGGAGCAGTAGGATCCTCAGCACTTGGTGCAGTATCAGAAGACCCTAAAATACTAGGTAAAACTCTTATATTTGTAGGGCTTGCAGAAGGTGTTGCAATATATGGATTAATTGTATCTATATTTATACTTTTTGTATAGGTGATATTTATGAAATCATTTTTAATAAGTGACAATAGAGACACACTTCTTGCAATGAGACTTGCAGGAATTGATGGAATAATAGCACATGAAAAAGAAGAGATTTTAAAACAACTAAACTCTGCACTAAAAGATAAAAATATAGGAATTATAATAATAACAGAGAGAATACAAGATAAAATCATGGATAGGGTAATGGAAGTAAGGATAAATGAAAATAATCACCTTATAGTTACAATACCTGATAGACATGGATTTTCAAGTAAAGAGGATTTTATAACTAAATATATAAATGAATCTATAGGAATAAAAATATAGGGTGGTGGTATTTTGATAACCATTGAAGAGAAATTAAATCTCTTTTCCAAACATGTTTTTGAAGAGATTAGAGGAGCTAGCGAAGAAAAAATAAGGAAAATAGAACAACACAATAAAGAGCAAATGGACGCACATAGATATAAAATAGAACAAGAAAAGAAAGCATATGCAGAAGAAATAATAAAAAAAGAAAAAGAAAAAAATGACAAACAAATTTCTCAGAAAAAAGGACAAATAAAAAAAGAAATTATGCTTGAAAAGAATAAACTATTTAATAAGCTTATAGAAGGTATAAAAAATAAATTAACAATATTTATAACTACTAATGAGTATAAAAATTATCTGAGAAATATTCTAGAAAACGGATTGAAGGAAATGAGTAACAAAAGTAATATAGAAGTGAAAATTTCTAAATATGATATAAAAAATAATAAAGACTATATAAAAACTATAATATTAGACAATGGTTTTACTAATGTAAATATGTTGGAATCAGATGAAGATATAATTGGTGGAATGATATTACTTGATAAAAGTAATCGTGCTATTTTGGACCTTAGCCTTCTAGATAAATTAGAACAGAATAAAGAGTATATAGGAAAAATGTTATATGAAGCATTGAGAGAAGGTGAAGAAATTGAAAAATAAATATGGCATAATATCACAAATTAATGGACCTGTTATAAAAGGAAAATCTATGAGCAGTTTTAGGATGAGGGAAATGGTTACAGTAGGAAATGATAAATTAATTGGAGAAGTAATATCAATAAATGGTGACATAGGAACTATTCAAGTATATGAAGAAACAGAGGGACTTAAGCTTAATGAGAAAATTTATCCTACAGGTAGACCTTTATCACTTAAACTAGGACCTGGAATGCTTGGGAATATGTTTGATGGAATACAGAGACCTTTACAAAAAATAAATAATATTTCACAAAATTTTATACCTGAAGGAATAGGCCTTTTATCTATTGATGAAGAAAAACTATGGAGTGTAAAAATCAATGTTAAAAAGGGCGAAAAGCTACAATCAGGAGATATTTTTGCAGAAGTAGAAGAAACTTCTTTAGTAACTCATAAAATAATGGTTCCACCTAAAGTAAATGGAGAAGTAGTAGAAGTAAAAGAAGATGGACAATACAATATAGAAGAAACACTTATAGTTTTAAAAGATAATAGAGGTAATAATCATGATATAAAAATGTATCAATATTGGTCAGTAAGAGAACCTAGACCAGTGATGAAAAGAAGGCAGATAGAAAGACCACTTGTTACAGGTCAAAGAGTTATAGATATATTTTTTCCTATAGCAAAAGGTGGTACTGCTGCAATTCCAGGTGGATTTGGTACAGGGAAAACAATGACCCAGCATCAACTTGCTAAATGGTCTGATGCAGATATTATAATATATATAGGTTGTGGTGAAAGAGGAAATGAGATGACAGAGGTTTTAGAAGATTTTCCAAAGCTTATTGACCCTAAATCAGACAAACCTATAATGGAGAGAACAATACTTATAGCAAATACTTCAAATATGCCTGTTGCAGCAAGAGAAGCAAGTATTTATACAGGAATTACTATGGCAGAATACTTTAGAGATATGGGTTATCATGTAGCAATAATGGCAGATTCTACTTCAAGATGGGCAGAAGCTCTTCGTGAGATATCAGGTAGACTTGAAGAAATGCCAGCAGAAGAAGGATATCCTGCATATCTTCCAACAAGACTAGCTGAGTTCTATGAGCGAGGTGGCTATGTTGACACATTAAATGGGAAAGAAGGTTCAGTTACTATAATAGGAGCAGTATCTCCTGCAGGAGGAGATTTTTCTGAGCCTGTAACTGAAAACACTAAAAGATTTGTAAATGTATTTTTAGCTTTAGATAAAAATTTAGCATATGCAAGGCATTATCCAGCTGTAAATTGGCTTGAAAGCTATAGTGGATATATTAAAGTGTTAGATGAATGGTATACGGAAAATGTAGCAAATGATGTATTTAAATTAAGAGCTAATATTATGAGATTGCTTCAAGAAGAAGATAAATTAAAAGATATAGTTTCTCTTGTAGGTGAAGATGTATTACCAGATGATCAAAGACTGGTATTAGAAATAGCAAAAGTTATTCGTAATGGATTTTTACAACAAAATGCATTTCATAAAGAAGATACTTATGTACCACTTAAAAAACAATATAAAATGTTAGAAGCTATAGATTACTTATATAAAATGACAAGTAATAGTATAAGGGAAGGGATTGCAATATCTCAAGTGAAAAATGATGAATTATTTAATGAAGTCACTAAAATGAAATATAATATTTCTAATAATGAGCTAGAAAAAATAGACCAACTAGAGGAAAAAATTAAGTCTTATTATACAAATTTACTGTCAAAATATAAAGATGATGGAAATGAGGATGTGATTTAATGAAAAAATCTTATATGGGACTCAAATCTATAGATGGACCACTCATATCCTTGAATTCTATAGAAGGGGTAGGATATGGTGAACTGATAAATATAGAAACTGAAGACAATGAACATAAAACTGGAAAAATTATAAAAATAGAAGAAGATAATATGGTAGCTCAAGTATTTGAAACTACATCAGGTATGAGTACAGAAGATACAAAAATAAGATTTACAGGAAAGCCATTTACAGTAAAATTATCAAAAGATATAATGGGGAGAGTTTTTAATGGATTAGGTGAACCTATAGATGGTGGAGGCAATATTTATACTGGGAAAGATTATAATATAAATGGTAGGCCTATAAATCCTGTAGCGAGAAAATACCCTAGAAATTTTATACAAACTGGCATATCTTCTATAGATTGCTTAACAACACTTATAAGAGGACAAAAATTACCTATATTTTCAGGAAATGGACTAAGTCATAATGAACTTGCAGCTCAAATAGTAAATCAAGCTAAAATAAGCTCAGATGAGGATAAAGAATTTGCTATAGTTTTTGCAAGTATTGGTTCAAAACATGATGATGCTAACTTTTTCATAAAAAGTTTTGAAGAATCAGGAGTACTTGATAATGTAGTAATGTATATAAATTATGCAGATGATCCTATAGCAGAAAGAATTACTACTCCAAGATGTGCATTAACTGCAGCAGAATATTTGGCATTTGAAGAAAATATGGAAATCCTCGTTATAATGACAGATATCACAAGCTATAGTGAAGGACTTAGACAAATTTCATCAGCTAGAGAAGAAGTGCCAAGTAGAAAAGGATATCCAGGATATCTTTATTCAGATTTAGCGGCACTTTATGAAAGAGCAGGAATGCTTAAAGATAGAGAAGGTTCTATTACATTCTTACCAATACTTACAATGCCAAATGATGATATAACTCATCCTATACCTGATTTAACAGGATATATTACAGAAGGACAAATAGTTCTAGCTAGAGATTTAGATACTAAAAATATATATCCTCCAGTTGATATATTGTCATCACTTTCAAGACTTATGAAAGATGGTATAGGGGAAGGTTACACAAGGGAAGATCATCCTGATGTTTCAAATCAACTTTTTTCTTCATATTCTAAAGTAATTGATATTAGAGAATTAGCACAGATTATAGGAGAAGATGATTTGTCAGATGAGGATAAAAAGTATATGGAATTTGGAAGAAATTTTGAAGAAAAATTTTTAAAGCAAGGGAATTCAGAAAACAGAACTATAGAAGAAACTCTAAACTTAGCTTGGGAGATATTAGCTATATTACCTCCAAATGAATTAGATCGTATAGATCCAAAGATTATAGAAAAGTATGGACATTATGGAAAGGACAAATAATAATGGCTAAGAGAAAAGTTCCAACTAAGAGTAATTTAATGAAAGCTCAAAGTTCAAAAAAATTAGCTGAAAAGGGATATGATTTATTAGATAAAAAAAGAACCATATTAATAGGAGAAATGATGAATCTAATAGATGAAGCGAAAGAGATACAATCTAAAATTAGATCTACATTTAGCGATTCATATAAAGCATTACAAGATGCAAATGTCACAATGGGTATAAACAGTGTAGAAGAAATAGCCCTTTCTATAAATAAAGAAGATGATTTTGAAATATTACTTCGTAGTGTAATGGGAGTGGAAATACCACAGGTTAAATATAATAAAAAAGACTTTAAAGCTCAATATGGTATATTTAGATCAAATCCAGCACTAGATACAGCAGTAATTGATTTTCAAAATATAAAATATCTAATATATAGATTAGCTGAAATAGAAAACTCAGTATTTAAATTAGCAACAGAAATACAAAGAACTCAAAAAAGAGCCAATGCTTTAGATAAAATTCAAATACCAAAATATAAAAAACAAATTAAATATATAGAAGAAACCTTAGAAGAAAAAGAAAGAGAAGACTTTTTTAGACTTAAAAAAGTTAAGGAAAAGAAGAAGTGAAAAGCTAGAATGGGTAAAACTGTTCTAGTTTTTTAATGTATAAGATATATCAATATGATAAAATTAGTTTAAAGATTAAAATTAGATAAATACCGTATATAAGCTATTTGTAAAATGCTTTTGACAATTAAAATACACTACTAGCAAAGACTTTTGATAGCTAAAAAATGTTTCTTTGATTAATATAAAAGAGAAGGGAGATGAGGAAAGATGGAATTAGGAAATCAGATTAGAAAGTATAGAAAGGAGTTAAAAATTTCTCAAGAAAAACTAGCTGAAAAAATTTATGTTTCTAGACAAACTATATCTAATTGGGAAAATGATAAAAATTATCCAGACATAAATAGTCTACTTCGTCTAAGTGAAATTTTCGAAATCTCTCTTGATATTTTAATTAAAGGAGATTTGGAAAAGATGAAAAAAGATATAAGTGAAAAAGACAGAAAAGATTTTGATAAGATAAGTAATATACTTGCTGTTTTATTTGGACTATTAATATCAACACCTATGCCTTTATTGTACTTTTTAGATAAAGCTGGAATAATAATTTGGTCTATATTAGCTATAGTTTCGATGTATGTAGCTTTTTTAGTGGAAAAGAAGAAAAAAGAATTTGATATTCAAACATACAAAGAAATTATAGCTTTTAGTGAAGGGAAAAATTTAGACGATATTTCAAAAGCAAGAGAAGAAGGGAAACGTAAATATCAAAAAATATTACTAGCTTTTTTTGCTGCTACATCTACTCTAGTATTGTCGATAGGAACTATGTATTTATTAACTAGATTTTTTTAAATAGTAATAATAAAATTCATTGTAAAGGAATTTTTATCTGTACTGGTAAAAAGGTTAAAAAAAATATAGCAAGTTCAACTAGTAATATTCTTTTTTTGAAAAAGAAGAACAAAAAGCTAAGGCTTCTAAAATGATAAAAGGTTATTATAAAAAAATCGTATTATATTCATGGAAATGAACCTAAAGCAATAAATGATAGAGAAGAATTTGAGCTAAGAGAAATTATTAAATTTATCAATAAAAATACTCAAAATCACCTTGATTTGATATTAAAATTATTTATAAAGAACTTAAAAGACAAGGATTATAATGAATTAATTAAAGATATGATAGATATTAGTTTGTCTTAAATACAATTATAATAAACTTGTTTAAAAACTCATAAATATTGATATTATATAAATTATGCATGACTTATGAATAATTATTTTTTCTAATATTTTTTTGATTTTTCATAATAAACAAAAACTTATTGAGTATTTAAGTGTAACATACGACATGAGCTAAAAATAATTATATAGTAAAAAACTAGAATAAGGAAAACTGTTCTAGTTTTTTACTATATAATTCAAAAATATTGTAAGATATTTATTCTTTATGCGTCTTATATATGAGGAGGTGAAAAAGTGACAAGTGAAGAATTTGAAAAGATATACCAAATTTATTTTAAAGATATATATTATTATATGTTAAGTTTATCTAAGGATAAACATATAGCAGAAGATATAACTTCTGAAACATTCCTAAAAGCAATAAAATCTATCGATAAATTTAGAGGAGATACTAAGCTTAGAGTATGGCTATGTCAAATTGCAAAAAATGAATATTTTTCATATTTAAGAAAAAATAAAAAAGTAGATTTCAGGAAAGATTTAGACGATATTATAGAAAAAGAAGAAACTGACCTTTTTGAAAAAGATATAATATCCAATGAAGGGTTTATAAAAATAAGTAATATTATTCATTCTTCACTTAAAGAGCCTTACAATAAAATATTTAGATTAAGAGTATATGATGAATTAAGCTTTAAAGAAATAGGAAATATATTTGGGAAAACTGATAACTGGGCTTGTGTCACTTATCATAGAGCAAGGAAGAAAATACAAAAAGAATTGGAGGGAAAATCATGAAATTAAGTTGTAATACAATTCAAGATCTATTGCCTTTAGTAGCAGAAGATTTAGCGAGTGAAGATACAGTAAATATTATAAATGAACATCTAGAAAAATGTGAACGATGTAGAGGTGAATATAAAGAACTAAAATCAACTGAAATAGACTTTGAAAATGAAAAGGATTTAGAAGCGATTCCCTTAAAAAAGGTTAAAAGAAAACTTAAAAATAGAAATATCTATATAGGAATTTTAACAGCACTTATCGTCTCTTTATTTTTATTTATAGCATTTGATAAACTTACAAAACCTATCCCTATAGTTTATTCCAAAGCTGTTGAATCAATAGAAGAAGACGACGGAAAAGTGTTCATAGAATTTAGTGAAGATGTATCTAATTATGAAATTAATTACTCTGAATATTATGGAGAAGTTCATTATGATATTGTTGCCTGGACAACTTATTTGAGTAGTATATTTGATACAGGAGAGGTGAAAAATGCGGTAATAAATGTTAAAGAAGATAAAGTGGATGTAGTGTACTATTTAAATCAAGATGGTAGTTTAGATAAACTTATTTATGGTGAATCTTTTGAAAAAAATACAATTACTCTTCCGAGACTAACTATTAATTATTATTTTGTGATAGCAGGAATAGTTTTTATTATATTCATGATTTTATCATTAATATTTAGAAAAAATCATAGAATAAATAAAATAACTACTCCAATAATGATATTAGCTTTATCTTATATATTATCACATATTATTATATTAGGAACTAATGGCACAACTTATCACATGATTAGAGATTTTCTCTTTATTATCATAACAGGAATATTATTATTTAGTATATTTATATTGTTGATATATAAGAATTATTTCGCAAAAATTAAAAACTATATAAATAAATAAATGTAATATAATTTTATAATATATAAAGGGAATATATAAAACAAATAAAGAAGAAAAACTAGAATGGGTAAGACTATTCTAGTTTTTACCGTTTAAACCAAATTACTGGTAAATTAAATAGGTTTGATTTATAATAGTATATAGAAGGTAATAAAAAATATATAAAATAAATTATTGAAAGGATGGGAGTTCTTTATGGATATATTATGTTCCTTAAAATCTTATTATAGAGATAATAAATTAATTAGTATTCTAATTAATTTGTTTTTTCTTCTTGTTGTTTTAGTTTACTTAATGCCCTTTTATGCAGATGATGATACATTTAGTTACATTTACAAAATATTTCAATTAGATTATGCTATAACAGGGGCGTTTACATTAATTTTTATAATGATGTATACTTTTTTAATGTTTGATAGTAAGATTGTTAAAGTTCTTTATACTATAATGGTTGCTTTAAACTTTTTATTTGCATATTTTGGAATAAGAATGTTTTCATATTCATATTCTTATGAAGATTTGCTACTAATCTCACCCTTAATATTATTAACCCTTTTTGGATTGGTCTATGTTAAATTTAAAAAATATAAATGTGTTAAAAAATATAATATAAATGATTTAATGATATTGGCATCAGTAGTTATACCATTACTTTTATTAAATATACTTGGAAGATTAATATTTTCTTTTATTGCATAAAGTTTATAGATTATCTTTGAAATCTAAATATATTATATAAGGAGAGTATGATTTTCTTTTATAGACTTCATACAAAATTAATATTATGTTATGGATAATTATAATGATTTTTTCACTTTTTCTCTATACAATTCTAGAATTCTTTTTATATAAGAAGAATTTTTTAAGTAAAAATACTTTGCTTTGGTCTAGTCAGTGGGCTTTTCTTTGGGGTTCTATATTATTCATAGTACTTATTTTTATAATTCCTGGTGAATATAAACCTTGGGGAAATATTTTATATATCAAAGAAGCCATTAAACATATATTTTCTTGGATATCAGGAATTTTAATATTTTATTTTTTAACTGATCAAAATCTAAATGGTACTGCTGCAGCTCATAGTTGGAATAGTTCAGAATTCTATTATTTTTCTTTTGTAGTACCTATTTTTGAAGAGATTCTATTTAGAGGTATTATTTTAATGAGCTTGCTAAATATGTTTCCAATATTGAAATATGAGGAACCATTTGTAATGATAAGCTCATTATTATTTTCTGTGTTTCATATTAATTATGAGAGAGAATTTAAATTCAATAGAAATTCTATATTGAGATTCATTATGATTTTTATTGTGGGAAATGCTATAGGTTATCTAGTTTTACTCACATCATCACTGTGGATGAGCATTTTGATGCATATTCTCATTAATCTTACTGGCTCTATTTATTTTAATGTAAAGAAGAAAAGAATAAGGGTGCAGTAGATAATTATATTAACGTTAAATAAATTAGTATATTTATCTAACCTAGAACTGGTTATTGATTCATTTAAAGCTTGTATGGTTCTATAATATTATAGAACCATACAAGCTTTAAATTTAGATGTAGAAGAACTAGAAGATTAAATTAAATTATAGAGAAGTTTGCTATGAAAGAAAGTGCTGAATGATTTTTCCACTTGAAAAGAGTTAAGAAATAGAAGAAAAATATTATTACTTTTTAAATATTATTACCTATCTAAATATATGTTATATTTATCTTTAGTAATCTCTTTATACTTTTTAGCTAATTCATAATATCCTTTTATTTCTAATATATGTATGGCTTTATTAAGAGAATCTTTATAAATACTTTCATCTTTATCAAGTAAATATTCTGCAATACCTTTTCTATAATATAGATGGTTTAAAGCATATATAATATCTTGGTTAATAGCATAGACTATGCCTTTAATAGCATACTCTAGAGATTTCATATAATTATTCATATTATGATAATTATATGAAATATTAGAAAAACATTTAATTATAAGCTTTTTTTCATTTAGAAGTGATTCTTCACTAAAATCTAAAGATTTAAGTACAAATTTTAAAATTTCATTACTTTTTTCATAATTATTATCTCTTTTAAGAGCCACTGCTATCATAATTAATATACGAATTTCAAATAGATTATATTTAAACTTAGAGAAATTATATAAATTAAAATCTTTTAGAGTAAGTTTTAATGCTTCTTTAAAGATACTCATTATTTTTTTATTATTCTGATCTTTTTTAATTAATTTTTCAATTCCTTTAACTATTAATCTGAATTGCTCAATAACCCTACCTTCATATAAGCTAAAATCAGAAGGTGATTTATCTTTAAAATTAACTTCAAAATCATTAGATATATTAATAAGTTTATCGTAATCATATGAACTTATAATATCATCTATCTTTTCATAATAATTTAGTAAGTTTCTGTTAGTATTATAATGAGCTATCTCGTGAAATAAGTCTTTTTTGAAGAACATGGATAATTTATTTAATGTATCAAAGGTCACAATATTATTTCCATTTTCTATTCTTCTCAAAGTATCTCTATGAACACCCGTTTCTGTAGAAACTTGTATTTGACTATAACCTAATGACTTTCTTATTTTTCTTATTCTTGTACCAAAATTTTTTAAATCATAAGTTTCAAACATGTTACCCCCTTATAAAATGCCGAAAATTTTCGTATGGTTTTATTATTTTAAATATTTTATAATGTAAATAAGTAAGAAATATTTAATGTATAAATACCCAAAATATACTATATTAACTACTTATAATAATTTTTAAATTTAAGGGGGTTAGTAGAGATAAAATATTCAGAAGATTAACATTACTATTTATTATAATGAAGTTATTAGGCCTAAAATCTTATAAATACTAATTCATTAAACGAAATTATTCATTTAAATGAAAGGGGTTTAGAGGTGAAATTAATTAAAGGTATTTTAATAATAAGTATAATTACTATTCTTTTAAGTGGATGTAGTGAAACAGATAAAGTAGGTACGAAATTAAAGGATGATATGAATTATGAAGATTTTTTTATTAGTGTTCGTGAAAATAATGATAAGGTCGTTATAGTTTATGGCACTATAGGAAGTGAAAAAGAAAATTTGTCTTCTGAAAAATCTGCTTATGGTTATGAAAATCTTATGCTTAAACTTTTAAAGGTAAATTCTTCAGATAACATAATAATTAAATCTGATATTGAAGTGACTGAAGAAGATATTAAAAATGCACATATTATTTTAACAGGTAATCCATCAGTAAATTCTATGTATAAAGAAATCAATGATAAATTGCCAATATATATAGATGGTGATGAAGTAATAGCCGGGGATAAAATATTTACAGGAGATAAAGTAATGTTTAACTATATTCATCCAAATCCTTTAAATACTAATAAATATGTATGGATAAATGGTTCGTTAGACAATGAATATATTGCTATAAATCAAGATAATAGTATAAGAGAAGATTATGATATAAAAGTTAATGAAAATGAAAGATATAAAGGAGATTTTATTAAAGAAGATGATGAATGGAAAGTTCAGTTAGGTGATAATGATTATTCTGATAAAAATAATATAGTTAAAGAAAGTGACAATTTCAAGTTCATATATAGTGAATTTAATACGGATGTAGATGAAAATATAGAAAAGATAATGAAAGAGAGAGAAAAAATCTATGATAATATATCTGATAAATTAGGATTTAAAAATCCTGAAAAAATAAATGATTATATTTTATTAGATTTTAAGCAAATAGAAAATAAAGTAGTGTATGGAAATCATAATAGTTCTTATTTGGGGAGTATTTATGAAGTTTATGGAGAAGATTCAAGTATTATGGCCCGAATATATCAAGCAATTAATATTCAAAAGGGGTTTCCACTAAACCAGTTTATAGAATATGGTCTATTTTATTATATAACTATGGATAAAGTTGAAAGTGAATTAGATATAGAGTTAGATATAGGAAAGGTTATAGAAGAGGATAAATATATTCAATTTAGTTATATGTCTGATTATATGATAGATAGAAAATTAGATTGGGATATAGTAGTAACTGAACTTACTTTATTTTCTAAGCACCTTGTAGAAATATATGGATTAGATAAATATATTGAACTTTATGAGACGAATACAGAGAAAGGATTAAATGATTCTTTTGTCAAAGTATATGGGAAAGATTTAATCCAATTAGAAGATGAATGGTTATCTCAAGTAGAAGGAAATTAGATGTGAATAGGAAAAATAGAAAAAAAGTAATTCTAATATTTATTTTAATATATTTGATTGTTACTCTTATGGGTTGTAGCAAGACTAATAATTTAAAGTTTAATGAAGACAATGCTTATAATCACATAAAAGAGTTATCATCTGATAAATATGAAGGTAGACTCCCTGGGGCAGAGGGACATAGAAAAGCATCAGAATATATAGCTCATGAATTTAGAGAAATGGGACTTGCTCCTATACATAAGAGAAATGAATACTTTCAAGAATTTCAAGACTACTCTCCTATCCTTAAAGAAGAACCTACTTTTCAAGTTATAGATAAAAACGGAAATATAGCTCATGAATATAGTATCAGAGATGACTATACTGAACTTCCTGTGAATAATACTGTAGGTGGATTAATAGAAGGTAATGCAACTATAGTTAAATCACTTGATGAGATAGAAGAGAATAGTAAAATAATATTAAGTTCTAAAACTTTTTATAACCATATTGACATAGAAAAATTAAAGAGTTTAGGAGTTAATCTAGTAATAAGTCCATCTAAAGATAATAGTGAAAATAAATTTCTTAAAACTGTAATAACGGATGGAAAGACTGATGATGCCGAAGAATCTCAATTAATTAGAATTTTAGTTAAATCTGATGTTTTTAGTGAATTAGTAAAATATACTAAAGAGGGATATACCATTAAATTTAATATGGATTTAAATGTGAAAAAGGTAGATATGAGAAATGTGATAGGTTATATCCCTGCTAAAGACAAGGAAACAGAAGAAGCTTTGATAATAACAGCACATTATGATCATGTAGGCTATGATGCAGATGGAAAAGTATTTAATGGTGCATTAGATAATGCATCAGGTATAGGTATGTTATTAGAAGTAGCTAGGAGTATTAAAGAAAGCAATATATCTCCTAAGAAAAATATAGTATTTGTAGCCTTTGATGGAGAAGAAAGTGGACTTAAAGGTTCCACTTATTATACTAGGTCTAGACCTTTTGATTTAATAGGAAGTAAGATTATCAATCTAGATATGATAGGATCTAAAGAAAATCTAGACCTGTATATAGACTATTTTCCCAATAGCCAAACTAGTAAAGATTTAGCAAAGGAAATAAAAGATAAGTGGGGAGAGGATTTAAAGCTTAACCCTTCAGCTTCTAGTGATCATGCTGTATTTGGAGAGAAAGACATTCCTTCTATAACATTAAATCATCCATCAATGGAACTTATTCATGCATACAGTGATGATATAGATAATATTGATAAAGAAAGATTAAAACAACCTGGCGAGCTTGTATTATGGATAACGGATTATTATGGAGTTAAAGCTAAAGATTTAATAAATAGGAGTATATCTGATACTCAAAATAAGAATATATATATATTAATAGTATCATTATTCTTTATAATTTTTGTTTTTCTATTATTATTAAAATATAGAAAGAAAAAGGGCAAACCTATACTTACTATTATACTTTTAATTGTGATAATGATTTTAATTTTACTTTATAATACCTTCTATGAATATGAACAGTATGGAGTTACTAGGATGATAAATACAGATAAATATAAAGGCAAGCCATGGAAGGACACTGAAAATATCACTAAAGCTCAGGGTATAAATGACTCTGATTTTTATGAAAATATAAATATAGTTATAAATGATAATAAAAATATAGCTAACTTAACAATAAATAAAAAAGGTGAATTAAGTGACAGAGAAGAGTTAAATCTCCATAATATATCATCAGAAGATATAAAAATATTAGACAATGAAGTATATTTTATAAACAAAAACACACTCTCTAAAATAAATGATAGAAATGAAGTTGAAGAAATAAAAGATAATATTATTGGATTTGATGTATTAAGAAAAGGTAAGACACCTTATATAATAGCATCTGATGAAAAAAGGCTATATTTAATAAATGAAGGCTCAGTGAGAGAAAAAGTTATTTCTGGTATTGAAAGTATTAAGGCTAGAGAAGACAGAAATGAAAATATTCATATACTATTAGAAAGAGAACAAGAATCAAATACTGAATTATTATACTTATATAGTAATTCTAATGAAGAAATAGGAGAAATAAAATCAATAGGAAAAATAGATAAAAAGAATGATATTCAATTTGGTATAGATATAGGTAAGGGCTATATATTTACAAACGATAAAAAAACTATTAAGTATGGGACATTTAATTTAGGGTCAAGAAGCTCAACTATTAGATCTTTTAAGAAATTAGAATTGACTGGAAATAGTGGCATTAAAGTAGATAAAGATTTAAATTTAACTATAAATAAAGATATGGATAAAGATGGAGAGATATCATTAGTAGCAAAAGGCAAAGATAAACATAATGTATCTTATATATTTTTAAGAAATTTATATAATGGAAGAGTTACTGAGGAAAAATTAATATACAAAAAAGATAAAGTAAATATAAAAGATTTACAAATTTTAGATTCAAGTAACTATAGTTATGTTTTTTGGATGGAAGGTAAGGGGAATAACTATACTTTGAAAGCTTCATCATCAGACTCTCAGTTTGGAAATGATGAGAAAAAGGTAGATTTCTTTATAAAATTAGGAAATATAATACAAAATATAATTATGATGCCTGTATTTTTAGTCAGTAGAATGTATTTGGTATTACCAGGATTAATAATTCTAGGGATATATAGGTTATTAAGAAAAGAAAACTCTAAATATCTTAAAATTGTAGTTTTTAGTAGTTTAATAATCAATATTTTATTTGAAATAATATCCATGAGAGAGAATTATGTATTTGGATATTCAATGGAGTATATAATAGTACCTATTATCATAGCAATATGTGCTTTGATAATTACATTTTTCTACTTGAAAGAGACAAATAATAAAGCATTGTTAAAAACATTTGTTATATTTACAATAATAAATATGATATTATTGTCAACTTTATATGCTCCTTACAGCTTAGAATGGGGAGTAGAAAGAGGCCAATTAGATGAACAAAATCTTTTTAAATAATTTATATAAAATATGATGTATATATTAATTGAAAAGAAAAACGAAAAAACTAGAATGGATTAAAACCGTTCTAGTTTTTTTATGATAAAATTTAAAAAAGTTGAAACTTTTTTATCCATTTTTCCCACTAATGTATTGAAAGGAGTTATGAAATGGAAAAAAATGATTATAAATTAATAAAAAAAGCAATAAAAGGGAATAAAAAAGCTTTTGAAAGATTACTTAAGAAAAATTATGAACAAATTTATCGCACAGCTTATTTATATGTACATAACAAAGAAGATGCCTTAGATATTGTTCAAGAAGCAACTTATCAGGCTTTAATATCTATTCATACCTTAAAGCATCCAGAGTATTTCATGACTTGGTTTACAAAGATTATAATTCGATGTGCCGGTCAAGTACTTTCAAGAAGGAAAAATATCATTTCTTTAACAGAAGGTATTTCCTTTAAGTTAAACTCTGATATTGGAGTAGTAGATAATGATTCTTTATATATTATAGAAGCTATAGGTAAATTAAAGGAAAATTACCGAACACCAATTATACTTTTTTATTATCATGATTATTCTATAAAAACTATTAGTAAAATCATGAACATACCAGAAGGGACTGTAAAGACTTATTTAAGTAGAGGTAAAGCAGAACTAAAAAAGAAATTTGAAAGGGAGAGAAGCTATGGATAATAAATATATGAAGTCATCTATTAATAAAATAGAAGTACCAAAAGAAGATGTTTTCAATGCAATTGATGAAGGAATAAAGAGAGAGAGTCAAACTAAAACAAAAAAACCTACTAAAAAGAAATTAATAATTAGTTGTGTAGCTGCTGCATCTATTTGTGGTATTACTTTTTTATCAGGTTTTTTCATTCCCAGTATGAATCAAGTATTAGCTAGTGCACCCTTTATTGGAAGAATATATGAAGAATTTGGAGATAACTTAGGAGTAGAATTAGCTAAAGATGAATTAGTAACAGAATTAGGTGAAGAAATAACTCAAAATGGAGTGACAGTTAAATTAAAGAATGCATATTTTGATGGTGATAATGTTTCAATTATAGGACATGTAAGTGGAAATATTGAAAAAGGAGAAGTACATTTTGATGTTAATTTTGAAAATAATAAAGGGGATAAGGAAGATTCATGGCTTAATAACATGTCAACTGGAATACATGAATCAGAAGATGGATATGACTTTCAATGGAAATTAAAATATCCTTATGGAGAGATTAAAGAAGATTTCACATTACCTGTTTCTATTCATAATATTAATGGTATAAAAGGAAATTGGAGTTTTGATGTTCCTATTAAACAAGAGATAAATAAGACATTAATGGTTAATCAATCTAAGTTTTATAAAGACGAAGAAATTAAAATAAAAATTGATGAAATTAACGTAGCAAGAGAAACTTCCAATATAATTTTTGAAACTGTATCAAAATATAAAAATGATTATATAGATATTTATAAAGCAGAAGATGAAAATGGAAAGGAATTATTTAACTATAAAAATAATACTAAACTTTCTACTTTATTAAAAGACGATAATCATTATAATATTTACAGGAAAAATATTAATAAAATTGATAAAGATATAAAATCAATTAAACTTTATCCGTCTCTTTCAATATCTGAGACTCCTGTTCAAGAGACTTTAAATAAAACATCATTTATATTAGAAAGCAAACGTACAGATTTTGAAATTAAAGTGAATAACGTTACTGAAGAAGGAAATAAACTAATTGTTGATTATAATTTTAAGGGGCTAAAGGAAAATTTAAGCAAGGATAAATTTGATATATTAGCTCATAATCTATCTTATAGCTTTTCTTTAGTTGATAAATACTTTATCAATGACATTGATCCAGAAAATCCTTTTTTACCTAAAGGTCATAGTATATCTAGAAATAATGTAAAATTAATTGATAAAGATAATTATCATTTTCAATCAGTATTTGAACTTGATGGAGAAGAAAAGATAGAAGATTTCTCATTAGAAAATACTATTTTACGATTTGATTTCACAAGTTTTATTGAAAATAAAAAATTAGAGCCTTTTACTATTGATTTATCAAAGTAATGCATAAAGCTGAACTAATTAAAGTTCAGCTTTATACATTACCTAAAACTACCCTATCCAAATATTTCTCTGCTATTTCTTTTGCTTTATACATTATATTTAAATCTGTAGGTGGATTATCCATTTTATACATTGGAAAATATCTTGTAATGTGTAAGGGGATAGATTTATCAATATTAGATAGAAATTTTGCTAAGTTTTCTATTTCATCTAGATTATCATTTTCTCCTGTAACTAATAGTGTTGTTATTTCTACATGGGTACTTTTTGCTGCTATTTCTATTGAATCTAGTACTGGATTTAATCTGCCACCACAAATTTCAGTATAATATTCATTATTAAATCCTTTTAAATCTATATTCATTGCATCTACATATGGGAGCAATTTTTCTAAGGGCTCTTTATTTATAAATCCATTTGTAACTATTACTACAGATTTAGTACTATCCTTTTCTTTTAATAATTTAGCTGTTTCATATACATATTCATACCAAATTGTAGGTTCATTATAGGTAAAGGCAATACCTATATTATTAGAAGTGTGAAGGGCTGAAGCTACTAATTCTTCTTTTGTTATTCTTTGGCTAGGAGCATGATAATCTGTAAATTGAGCTATAGAATAATTTTGGCAAAAAGCACATGTTAAATTACATCCAAATGTACCTACAGATAATATATTTGATCCTTCTCGAAAGAATTTTAGAGGCTTTTTTTCTATAGGATCAACTGTTATAGCTGTAACTTCTCTATAATTAGTAGAAAAAAGCTTACCATCTTCATTTAACCTTACACTACATTTACCTACATTCTCATTTTCTATTACACAATTATGTGGGCATAAATAGCAATGTACTTTTTTATCATCTAGTTTCTCATAAAACATAGCTTCTTTTTTGATAATATCACCTACTCTTCTTCATATCTTGTAACTGTAAATCTTTCTATTTCATAATTTTCACATTTACTTATTTGGGCTTTTTTAAGTGTTATATCAATTTGTTCATCCACTGTATCTACTCCTTCTAAATCAGGAAGTAATACCCCACTTTTTCCATTACTTGTAATTATTATTCCATATTTTTTAGGATCTAAATTCTCCCTGCTAGTTCTTTCTGGTTTTGATAGTACATCTACTGAAAATTGTATATCTTTTAATTCATCTTTTGTAACTGCAGGAAACCTAGGGTCATAAACTCCTGCCTCTATAGAGTTTCTTATAATTTCTCCAACTATGGACTCAGTTACAGGGGAAATTGTACCAATGCAACCTCTTAAATTTCCATTTTTATGAAGGGTTACAAATACTCCTCTTCTAGTTTGCTGCATTTCTTTTGTTATATAATCAGGTAAAATATTTAATATATGTCTATTTTCTATATATTTAGTTAAATTTTCTCTTGCTAATTTTATATAAGGATTATTGCCTTTTATAGTCAAATTTCATCACTCCATATCCTACGCCAAAAGTATTTTCGTAACTTAACAGTTTTCCTTTGTAGTTATACTCAGAAAGAGAACCTAAAAGTATACGAATTGATCTCATTCCACATTCTCCTGCATCTTTTATCATTTCTGTGTCCATATTAAATATTTTTTTAGTTTGTCCTTTAGTTAAAAGATTTAGTATTTCTTTATCGAATTTTTCTCCAGCTGGATGATAGTCATAAGGACCACTATCTTTAAGTCTATGAGATAAATCTCCACTAGCTATAAATACTGATTTTGTTTCCATATTTTCTATTGCTTCTTTTATAACCTTTCCAAATTCATATAATTTTTCATCTTCTATTGGAGCATAAGTTATATGGACTATTTTATAATCAGTGTATAATTTATTTATAAAATATAATGGAACTATTGCTCCGTGGTCTAAATAAAAAGAAGCATCATAACTATCTAGTAATGAAGATGTTGATTTTAATACGGGAATTTCTTTGTTTTCAGCTAATTCATAAATTTTATCAGTGAGAGATAAATCAATATCTAAATCCATGCTTACATTATTCACACCAAAATCTGATAAATCACCATGTATAGTAGTACCATGTGAAATAGATATGGCATCTCTAAACATAGTACCATGTGGAGTTACTAAAATAATAGTGTCAGGAGAAATTTCTTTTATATTTCTTGCTACAGTTTCTAAACTTTCATAAGTTTCTTTTATTCTCTTCTCTTCTCCTCTTCCAACCTCTGGAATAACTATAGGAGGGTGGGGGAGTAAATAAAAACCTTCTATGCTCAAATTTCTTCACCTCCAAATTAATTTCAAAAAATTAAATCTCTTATGGATATATTTACCCTTTTTAGATACAATTATTATATAGAGATAAAAGAAAGGTGGATATAATTTTGGTTGAGCCAATAAATATATATAAAAGAAGAAAAGCAAAATATAGTAATTTATTAAAAAGTACAAATAAAACAATGAATATAATTAGTACTATTAGACTTTTAACAGCTGCAGTTATTATAATGCTAGGGATATTTTTAGCTAGAGATTTAGGTGATTTAGTATTATGGGGATTATTTACTATTTCATTATTATTATTTTTATATCTTGTAAAAATACATAATGATTTAAAAAATTATCATAGATATATATCATCTATACGAGATATAAATAGTAATGGAATAGAAAGATTAAATTGGAATTGGAAAAATTTCAAAGAAGATGGAAAAGAGTTTATTGATATGAATCATAGATTTAGCTATGACTTAGATATATTTGGTAAAAATTCACTTTTTCAATATATAAATAGGACATATACTCCTATTGGGAAAGAAAAGTTAGCAAATATTTTAAAGAATCCTCCTAGTAATATAGAAGTTATAAAAAGTAGACAAGAGGCTATAGAAGAGTTATCAAAAAAGAGATGGTGGCGACAAAGATTTGCTGCATCAGCTATAGAGAAGGAAAAGAAGGGTAATAGAGATAATACAGACATAATATCATGGGCGAAACATAAAAAAGATATATATACCAAAAAAAGCACTAATATATTTTTAAAAATATTACCATTAATAACTATTAGTTTACTTTTAGGGGCATATGTATTTTTAGCTATACCAAAAATGGTAGCATTATCATTTGTAGCAATTCAATTTTTGATGAGAGCACTTAACTCTAACAACTTAAATAAGGAATTTGACAAAATATATAAATATGGAGATGATATAAAAACCTATACAAAGATGATAGAAAAGTTTGAAAAAGGTAATTTTAAATCTAAATATATTTTAGATTTAAAAAATAGTTTAAGAAATAAAGATAATGAAGATGCTTCTAATCAATTAAGAAAACTTGAGAAAATAGTTGAAAGATCTCTAAATCGAAAAAATATGATCTTCTTTCCTATAAATGTATTACTTTTATGGGATTATCAGTGTTTAATATCTTTATATAAATGGAAAGAACAATCAGGGGATAATGTTGAAAAATGGATTAATATAATAGGAGATTTAGAAGAATTAAGTTCTTTTGCAGGACTTAGTTTTGATAATAGAGATTGGGTATTTCCAAATATAGAAAAAAAAGATTCAATTTTTAATTCAAAAAGTATAGCTCATCCTCTTTTAAGAAAAGGAGTAGCTAATAGTATAAATATAGAAGATCCTTCTAGAGTAATACTTGTAACAGGCTCAAATATGGCAGGGAAGAGTACTTTTTTAAGAACTATTGGAATAAATATAGTGCTTGGCTATTGTGGCTGTAAAGTATGTGCAGAAAGTATGAATTTATCTATAATGAATTTACAAACCTGTATGAGAATAAGTGATGACTTAGAAGCAGGTATTTCTTCGTTCTATGGCGAGCTTAAGAGAATAAATAGTATAGTAGAAAAGTCAAATAAAGATTTGCAAGTATTTTTCTTATTAGATGAAATATTTAAAGGTACCAATTCATATGATAGACATATTGGTGCAAAAATGCTTTTAAAA
This sequence comes from Senegalia massiliensis, assembly GCF_900626135.1. Lineage (NCBI taxonomy): Bacteria > Bacillati > Bacillota > Clostridia > Eubacteriales > Clostridiaceae > Senegalia > Senegalia massiliensis. The sequence goes on along the minus strand of NZ_LR130785.1, from coordinate 31,443 downwards.
CAGCTTTATAAGAATAAAGCTATAGGCCTTGTTTCTACTCATGATTTAGAATTAGGTGAAATGGAAAAGGAGACTTTGGGTAATGTACTAAATTATCATTTCAAGGAATACTATGAAAGAGGAGAAATACATTTTGATTATAAGTTAAGGAGGGGTGTATCAACTACTAGAAATGCAATATATCTTATGAAAATGGCAGGTGTAAATATAGAATAATTTTAATTCCCTATTTACATACCGGAATAGTATGGTATAATATAAAAAAAGAGAAGGAGGCAATAATATTGAATGATATATTTTTAACCATAATAAACATTTTAGTATTTTTAGCTATAACATTTGGGTTATTTATGATGCAAAAGAAATATGTATCATTTACCAAAAGAGTACTTTTAGCATTACTTGGTGGTATAGTATTTGGGGCAGTACTGCAATTAATTTATGGTCCAAACTCAGAGGTTGTTATTCAATCTAATACATGGATTTCAATAGTAGGTACAGCATATGTAAGACTTCTTAAAATGATTGTAATTCCTCTTGTATTTATAGCCATAACTGGAGCCATAATAAAACAAACTGGAAAAGATTTAGGTAAGATGGCAGGTATTATAATATTAGTATTAGTATTAACTACAGGTATTGCAGCTTTAGTAGGTGTAGGTACAGCATCTATATTTGATCTTTCTGCAGAAGGACTTCAAGTGGGAGAAGATGAATCACAAGCAGCAGATAATCTAGAAAACAGATTAGGAGAATTTACAGCAAAACCTATTCCTGAACAAATAGTTGAGATAATACCAATAAATCCTTTTTATGCAATGACTGGTCAGGGAAGTTCGGCTACTCTTTCAGTAGTTGTATTTGCAGCATTTATATCTATTGCAACACTTGGTCTTAGAAGAAAGAAACCAGAATCAGCAGAACATTTTGCGAAAATAATATCTACACTTCATGATGTGGTTATGAGAATGGTTACTTTAGTATTAAGACTTACTCCATATGGAGTTTTAGCTCTTATGACAAGGGTGGTTTCTACAAGTAATTTTAGTGAAATTGCAAGGTTACTTAAATTTGTAATAGCTTCATATGTAGCACTTATAGTTATGTTTATTATTCACTTTGTAATATTGGCTATATTTGGATTAAATCCTATGACATATCTTAAAAAATCAGCTTCAGTTTTAACATTTGCATTCACATCTAGAACTAGTGCAGGAGCTATTCCGTTAAATGTTGAAACTCAAACAGATAAACTTGGAGTATCTGAAGGTCATGCAAATTTATCAGCATCTCTTGGATCAAGTATTGGTCAAAATGGATGTGCGGGAATCTATCCAGCTATGCTTGCTGTTATGATAGCACCAACAGTAGGAATAAACCCTTTAGCGCCAGCATTTTTGATTAAACTTGTAATAGTAATAGCACTTAGCTCATTTGGTATTGCAGGTGTAGGTGGAGGAGCAACATTTGCAGCTTTAATAGTTCTATCTACAATGGGTCTTCCTGTTGGACTTGTAGGGCTTTTAATAGCAATTGAACCATTAATTGATATGGGTAGAACTGCAGTAAATGTAAGTGGCTCTATGCTTGCAGGACTAGTTTCAAGTAAGGTTATGAATAATATTGATATAGAAAAATATAATGAGAAAGAACATAGAGAAGAATACACGGAAGAAAACTAAATTTATAAAAAATCCTGATTTATAAATCAGGATTTTTTATTTTTAAACTATTCTTGTTGTCCAATTTTCACAATTCCAAATATCTGTTACAATATCATTGTAAAACTCTGGTTCATGTGAGATTAAAAGTATTGTTCCATTGTATTCTTTTAATGCTCTTTTCAGTTCAGATTTTGCATCTTTATCTAGATGATTTGTAGGCTCATCTAAAATTAATATATTAGTTTCTTTATTTATAAGTTTGCATAATCTAACTTTTGCTTGTTCTCCACCACTTAGAACAACTACTTTACTTTCAATATGTTTTGTAGTAAGTCCGCATTTGGCTAGTGCAGATCTTATTTCATATTGATTAAATCCAGGGAATTCACTCCACATCTCATCAATACATGTATTATAATTATCTTTTTTTATTTCTTGTTGAAAATATCCTATATATTGATTTTGACCTTTTTCAACTGTGCCTGATATGGGTTTTATTTCGCCTAATATACTCTTTAGTAATGTAGTTTTACCTATACCATTTGCTCCAACTATAGCTATTTTTTGTTTTCTTTCTATGCGAATATTTAAAGGCTTAGTAAGAGGCTCATCATATCCTATAACTAAATCATTAGTTTGAAAAATTAGTTTTGATGGAGTTCTTGCTTCTTTAAAATTAAATTCTGGCTTTGGCTTTTCTCTATCTAATTCTATTATATCCATATTATCAAGCTTTTTTTGTCTACTCATAGCCATATTTCTAGTAGATACTCTTGCCTTATTTCTTGCTACAAAATCTTTAAGTCCTGCTATTTCTTGTTGTTGTTTTTTATATGCTGCTTCTATTTGTTTCTTTTTCATTTCATAAACTTTCATAAAATCATCATAATCTCCAACATATCTATCTAATTTTTGATTTTCCATATGATAGATTAGATTTATTACACTATTTAAAAATGGTATGTCATGAGAAATGAGTATAAATGCATTTTCATAATCATTTAAATAAGTTTTTAACCATTCTATATGTTCATAATCTAAATAGTTTGTAGGCTCATCTAATAGTAATATATCTGGTTTTTCTAATAATAACTTTGCAAGTAGTACTTTAGTCCTTTGCCCTCCACTTAAATCATTTACATCTTTTTCAAATCCTATAGCATCAAGTCCAAGACCTCTTCCTATTTCTTCTACCTTTGCATCTATTATATAAAAATCATTATTTGTAAGAATATCTTGGATTGTTCCCATATCTTCTAAAAGTGTTTCTAATCGTTCAGGAGTAGCACTAGCCATTTCATCACATATAGCATTCATTTCTTTTTCTAAATCAAAAAGATAACTAAAAGCAGACTTTAATGTATCACGAATAGTCATACCTTTTTTTAAAACTGTATGTTGGTCTAAGTATCCTATTCTTACTCTTTTAGACCATTCAATGTCACCTTCATCTGGCGTTATTTTTCCTGTAATTATATTCATAAATGTAGACTTACCTTCTCCATTTGCCCCAATTAGTCCGATATGCTCACCTTTTAATAATCTAAATGATACATTATCAAATAAGGCTCTATCACCAAAACCATGAGTTAGGTTTTTAACTGTTAAAATACTCATAAAATCTTCCTTTCTACGAAGCTATTCATAATACATAATATATAATAATTAAATTTAAATGTAAACTTACAATTAGGATATTTTTAAAAGTTGTCGAATATATATTTAAGAAAGGAGGGATTATTCTTGAAGAGAAAAGTATTGTTATTAGTACTAATATTTATTTTTATTTCTACTTATGCTTTAGCAGATGAAGTAGATAGTGCAAAGCTTAATGCAGAAAAATTTGGTATTTGGACTCTTTTACCACCACTTATAGCTATAGTTCTTGCATTTATAAGTAAAAATGTAATTATATCATTATTTATAGGAGTTCTTACTGGAGCATTTATTCTATCATTAAATAATTATAATGTATTTGGAGCATTAATTCATAGTTTTTTAGACTTAATAGTATATATGGTTTCATCTCTTGCAGACAGCTGGAATGCAGGAATTATTCTTCAATGTTTAACTATTGGTGGAATGATTGCTTTGATTTCAAAAATGGGTGGAGCAAAAGCTATTGCAGAGTCTTTAGCTAAAAAAGCTAAATCACCTGTAAGTGCACAAATAATTACTTGGATATTAGGGCTTTTTATATTTTTTGATGATTATGCAAATGCACTTATAGTAGGTCCTATTATGAGACCTGTAACTGATAAAATGAGAATTTCAAGAGAAAAATTAGCATTTATAATAGATGCAACAGCAGCACCTATTGCAGGTATTGCACTTATATCTACTTGGATTGGATATGAGGTAGGTCTTATAAAGGATGCATATGAATCAATAGGACAAAATGTAAATGCATATGGCATATTTGTATCTACAATACCTTATAGATTTTATAATATACTTATACTTATATTTATAGTAGCAACAGCAATTCTTATGAAAGAATTTGGACCAATGTATAAAGCGGAAAAAAGAGCTAGAATTAAAGGTGAGGTATTAAGAAAAGATTCAAGTCCAATGATGAGTGATAATGATAAAAACTTAGAACCAAATGAAAATACTAAATTAAAAATAAAAAATGCACTGGTTCCAATACTTGTGCTTATGATATCAGCTTTTGCAGGGTTTTATTATAATGGATATGTAGCTTTAGCAGAAGATGCTAATATGATAGAAATGATAAAGGATTCTCCTTTATCAATTATGGCTATAAGAGAAACATTTGGAGCATCAGATGCTAGTATAGTTTTATTTCAAGCAGCACTTTTAGCAAGTATTGTAGCACTTTTAATGGGAATAAAACAAAAAATATTTACAGTAAATGAAGGTATTGATACTTTTATACATGGTTTAAAATCATTACTTATTACTGGTGTTATATTAGTCCTTGCTTGGTCACTTTCAGGAGTGATAAAAGATTTAGGAACAAGTAAATTTTTAATATCAATATTAAGTGATAAAATGCCTGAGTTTTTACTTCCATCAGTAATATTCATATTTGGAGCAATAATATCATTTTCTACAGGTACATCCTATGGAACAATGGGTATACTTATGCCACTTACAATACCTTTGGCATTTTCTATATCTCCGGAAAATTCATACATGTTAATGAATGCAGGAGCAGTACTTACAGGGGCTATATTTGGTGACCATTGTTCACCTATCTCAGATACTACAATATTATCTTCAATGGGTGCTGCATGTGATCATATAGATCATGTAAAAACTCAATTATATTATTCTATAACTGTTGGTATAATTACAATATTATTTGGTTATATTCCAGTAGGACTTGGAGTTCCAGTTTATGTTGTTCTTCCATTAGGATTAATTGTAGTAATATCATTTGTATATTTATTTGGAAAAAAAGTTACCTTCTAATAGTAGCAATATTTGTTTTAAAACATATCATATATTATTAGGAGGTGTGGTAAATGTCAGCAACAACAAAAGGCTTTTTTGGATTGGATGATGATTTATTACTTATAATTTGTGTGATTGTAGTTATATTCCTTATTTTCCCTAGCTTTGGTCACAAATATTAATAAAAAAGGTGAGAATTGATAGATTCAATTCTCATCTTTTTTATTAATATATTGGAAAAAGATACTTTATATGATATTATAATCTAGTAAAATATTGTCGAATTATATAACTTAATAAAGGCAAACTTATCGAAAGTTAAGGACGCAAAGCTATGGGTCTAAGGAATTAATCTATGATTGCCAAGCCGCTAAGTTGATCGCTATAAAATAGATAGCTCTACTTAGAGTTATCTATTTTACTTTGTCTATCTTCTTAGTAACTAAACTAAAGGGGAGTGTAAAATGTATCAAAATGTACTAATAAAAGGTGTTGGTTCATATAATCCAACAAAAGAAGTGAGAAATAAAGAAGTGATAGACCACTTTAAAAAGTATGAATTAGATGATCATGTAACTAATTTAATGAAAAAATTAGGTAGAGACATAAGAAAGCAAGCTGATGAAAATGAAAGTATGATAGGTATGGGAGTTAAGTCTGCTAAAAAAGCATTGAAAAATGCAAATCTTTCTCCTGAAGATATAGATATAATAATATCTGCTACAGATACACCACAATATTTAATGCCTTCTTGTGCATTGATGATGAGAAATGAATTAAAGGCTACTAATGCAACATCAGTTTTTGATTTAAACAATAATTGTGTTGGTATGATAAGTGCTATTGATGTAGCAACTAGATATTTAAAAACTGATAAAAAATTTAAAAGAGCTTTAATAATTGGTTCTTTACATGTAAGTCCTTTTGCTAGGGAAGATGATATGATTACATATTCTATTGTAGGAGATGGTGCTGCTGCAATTATTTTAGAATCTATAGAAGAAGACAAACAAAGAGGGTTTTTAGCAACAAGAATGTTTACTGATGATAATTACAATGATACTATAAGATTTCCAGAATGTGGACTTGAAAATATAGTTGATACAAATATAACAAGCTATGATAGAAAGATGCAATGGAAACCTTTTGATTTTAGCTTTCTTTCAGATGAGTGGTCAGAATTAGTAGTTAACTTACTAAAAGAAAATGAATATACTCCAGAAAATGTATCACATTATTTTATGTCACAATTTTCTAAAGATGATATAAAAGTTACTTTAGAAAAATTAGGCAATACTTCGGAACAAGCTACCTTTATAGCTGATAAATATGGATATACTGGTAGTGCCAGTCCAATAATGGCTCTAAATGAAAGGTTAGAAAAAGAAAATTTTATAGAAGGTGACTTAATAGTATTTTGTTCTGTTGCAGCAGGTTATACTATGCAAGCATTGAGCTATAAATGGTAAATATTTATGAAGGAGGTTAATATGAGAGAAGATACTAATACGATAATAGATTATCAGAAAAAAACTTTGAAATTTGTACTTATTATTTATTCAATAAGTGGATTATTAGCTGCAATAACTTTTTCAGCTATGAAATATTTAGGGTTATATAGTTCAATTAAATGGTTAGATTTGTCATTATTTGGACTTTTAATTATAGTTGAATCTATTATTTTTTATTTAATGCATAGAAAAACTATTGAAGGTGGAAATTTTAATAAAAAGAATTTTAATATTTTAAAGTATATAATATTTATTATGACTTTTATAAATTATTTATATTTAGTATTTATGATTCCATCTAAAGAATTATGGATGAGCATATTTTACTTTATTATTTTAGGAGCATTATTTTTAGATGTTAAATTAAATATTGCATTTATAATTGCTGGAATTATAAGTCAAATAGCTATATTTACATTTAACTCTAATACACTTCCATCTGAAGAGTTTATTATACAAGAATTTGTAATCAGAGCAATAATAATTACTTTGACTTCTTTTGGTATATTTATATTTACATTGTTTGCTTCTAATATACTTAATCAAATACAAAAAAGAGAAGAAGAACTGGCAAATAACAATCAAAAAATATCAAACATTTTTAATAGAACTTCTGAATTTGCAGATTCATTATTAGACTCTAGTAAAATGGTATCAACTATAGCAGAAGAAGAAAGTACAGCTATGCAAGAAATAGCTTATACTAGTGATAATGTACTACAATCAAGTAACTCTATGTTAGACAAGTCTAAAAAGAATACAAATATATTAGATGAATTGTTATCAGAGAATGAGAGTATATATAACAAAACAAATAATAGTAGGAGCATAGCTTTAGAACTTATAGAAAAATCCAATAAAAATGAAATATCATTAAATGAAGCGTCTAGCATTATGAATAAAATAAAGGAAAGAATAGAATTTACTTTTGATGCTACAAGAAAACTTCAGAATAAGGCTGAAGAAGTAGATGAGATATTAGTTATTATTGGAAATATTGCTGAACAAACTAATTTACTTGCATTAAATGCTTCAATAGAAGCTGCTAGAGCTGGAGAATCTGGAAGAGGATTTGTAGTTGTAGCTGAAGAAATAAGAAAGCTAGCTGAAAATACTAAGCATTCATTAAAAGATGTAGCTGGAATAACTACAGAGTTAAAAACAAAAATTTCTGATGTAGAAGATTTAATGACTAATAATAATAATCATATAACTGAAGGGAATAATATAGTAGGTGATACTGTACATAATGTAAAAGATATGATATCAGAATTAAAAGGTTTTACTGAAACTATAAAAAATATAAATGTTATGACTAAAGGACAACTTAATAAAACAAAAGAAATAGTAAATTTTAATGAAAATATTTATGAAAATACAGAAAGTACAATAGGAGAATTTAATACTTTAATTCAATCAATTCAACAAAGTGCAGCAATGAGTGAAGAACTTTCGGCAAATGCTGAAAACTTAAAAGACATAGCTGTACAAATGAATGAATTGATTAAATAACGAAATAACCACTAGGTTAATCCCTAGTGGTTATATTTTTATATAGACCAATTACCATCTTTAAATATTTGTACTTTTTCACCATTTTGTTTTTCAGCTATTATATTCATATCAGCTGAACCTATCATGAAATCTTCATGTATAAGTGAATCATTTGCACCTTTTTCTGTTAACTCTTCTGTTTCCATATCACTTCCATTTTCTATGCATGTAGGGTATGCTTTTCCTAAAGCTAAATGACAAGATGCATTTTCATCAAATAATGTATTATAGAATATTGTATCTAAATTTGATATAGGAGAGTCATGTGGTACCAATGCAACTTCACCTAAACGTAATGCTCCTTCATCAGTTTCTAACATTTTTTTAAGTACATCATAGCCCTTTTCTGCTTTAAAATCTACAACTTTACCATTTTCAAATGTAAGTGTAAAGTCATCTATTAAATTGCCATTATAATTAAATGGCTTAGTATTTTTAACTACACCATTTACTCCAGTTCTATGAGGCATAGTAAAGACTTCTTCTGTTGGAATATTCGCTACAAAATATGTGTCCTTATCATTCTCTTCTCCTCCACCTGCCCAAATATGGCCTTTTGGTAGTTCTACTTCTAAATCTGTAATAGAGGATTTGAAATGTAATTTCTTGAAGTTTTCTTTATTTAGATATTTTACTCTATTTTCTAAATTTGTAGTATGTTCCTTCCATGCTTCTACAGGGTCTTCTCTATCTACTCTAACTATTTTAAATATTTTATCCCAAAGTTTTTCTATAGCTTTTTCACTGTCATCAATACCTATAACCTTTTTAGCCCATGCTTTTGAAGGAGCAGCTATAACACACCAAGCTACTTTGCTAGCCATTGTATATTTTCTATATTCCTGAAGGGCTTTGAGTTTTGTTTTAGTATCTGTTGCCATTTTTTCAGGATCTACATCTTTAAATATGTCTGGATCATTACCAGTAATTGATATAAAGGCAGCATTATCCTTTGCAAGCTCTGCTAATCCATCTGCCTTCCATTGTGGAAATTCTTTAAATGCTTTGTCTGGTGCATTTAAAAATCTTATAAGGGCTAATTCATCGTCATTCCAATTAACCATAACATCACGTGCACCTGCATCATAGGCAGATTTTGAAAGAGCTCTTACAAATTCATTGCTTTCAATAGGAGCATTAATATAAAGAATTTGATCCTTTTGAATGTTTACACCAATATTAATTGCAATATCAGCATATTTTTTTAATAATTCATTGAAATTGTTCATTTTATCATCCTTTCATATAGTTTAATATTATTTTATATTAAATTTTCTAAAAAGTCATTTAAATTCTCAAATATTATAATGTTTTAATAATTCTGATATTATTATATAATATAAATTAGAATAATAGAGGGGGAATTTAATGGAAAAGTTAAAATTAGATGATTTTACAAAGTATAAGTTTTTATCAGGTATTAAACATGGAAAGGAAAAAGGAAAATTTGCTTTTGTAGTACATAATATTGATAAAGAAGAAAATAAATACTTATCTAATATTTGGTTATATGATAAAGGTGATTTAAGACAGCTCACTACATTTGATAAAGAAAGTTCATTTATATGGATAGATGATGAAGAGATAATATTCTCAAGCAATAGAGATGAAATAGATAAGAGTAAAGAAACAAAAGAAGAAATTACTAAATTTTATAAAATAAATATAAATGGAGGAGAAGCCAAAAAGTATTTTGAAATAGATAAAAATGTAATTAATATTGAAAAGTTAAGTGACAATAAGTTTATATTTACAGCTAGCTATGATAAAGAAGATAAAAATAAAGATGAAAAAAATTTTGTTGAATTAGACGAAATACCTTTTTGGTCTAATGGTAGTGGCTATACTAATAAAAAAAGAAGTAGATTATATATTTATGATTTAGAAAAAGAAGAATGTAAGGCTATTACAGATGAAATTACAAATATAGGTGAATTTTCATTAAATGATAATAAGGATAAAGTAGTATTTATATCTAATAAATTTGAAAACAAAATGGATTTAGCTGATTCATTATATATTTATGATATAAAAAATGATGAATTGAAAAATATCCATAGTAATGAATTTTCATATTATTATTCTAGATTTATTAAAGATGATACTTTGATAATAAATGCTACAGATATGAAAAATTATGGTATAAATGAAAATGGTAAGTTTTATACTTATGATTTAAATCAAGATGAAATGAAATGTATAACCCCTGATTTTGACAAAAGTGTATGGAACTCAGTAGGTTCAGATGTAAGGTATGGTGCGTCATCTAGTGTAAAGTTAGATAGAAATTATCTTTATTTTATTACTACAGAAAATGATAGTTCGTATATAAATAGAATAGATGAGAATGGTAATATACAAAAGTTAGTAGAGAATAAAGGTTCCGTAGATGGATTTAGTGTAAAAGATGGAGAAATATATTTTATAGGGCTTCGTGATTTAAAATTACAAGAAATATATAAATTAGATGAAAAAGAAGAAATTCAAATATCTAATTTTAATAATTGGTTACAAAAAGAAAGAACATTATCTCAGGTAGAAAATTATAGTGTGGAAAATGATGGGGTTACTATTGATGGATTCATAATTAAACCTGTTAATTTTGATAAAAATAAAAAATATCCAGCCATATTAGACATTCATGGAGGACCTAAAACTGTATATGGAAATATTTTTTATCATGAAATGCAATATTGGGCAAATCAAGGTTATGTAGTGTTTTTCTGTAATCCTCGTGGTAGTGATGGAAAAGGAAATGATTTTGCAGATATTAGAGGGAAATATGGAACAATTGATTATGATGATATAATGAAATTTACTGATAAAGTACTTGAACAGTATTCTTTTATAGATAAAGAGAAGGTAGGAGTTACAGGTGGATCTTATGGAGGTTTTATGACAAATTGGATAATAGGTCATACTAGTAGATTTAGATCAGCTGCATCTCAAAGAAGTATATCTAACTGGACGAGTATGTATTCTACTACAGATATAGGATATTACTTTACACAGGACCAAATTGGTGAAACTCCTTGGAGTGATAATGAAAAATTGTGGTGGCATTCTCCCCTTAAATATGCAGATAAAGTAGATACTCCTACGCTTTTTATTCATGGAGAAAAAGATTATAGATGTTGGGTAGTTGAAGGAATACAGATGTTTACAGCACTTAAATATCATAATATTGAAAGTAAATTATGTATATTTAAAGATGAAAATCATGAACTTAGTAGAAGTGGTAAGCCAAAAAGTAGAATAGAAAGACTTGAACAAATAACTAATTGGTTTGATAAATATTTAAAATAAAATAATCCCTGCATATTAATATGCAGGGATTATTTTATTATATATCAATAACCGATTTAAAGAAATCTATATAAGAATTAACTAATATTATCCCAACAGCAATAGGAACTACATACTTTATGAGTAAAGACCAGATTTTAGATAATCTAAACTCTATTTTAGATCTCTCTATTTCTTCTATTGCTTTTTCTGGAGTTAAAACCCATCCTACAAATATTGCAAGTAAGAATGCACCTGTTGTTAAAAGTATATTTGAAGCTAATTTATCATAAAGGTCAAAGAAGTTCAAATTACCTAATACTTTAAATGACCAAGCTCCAAGAGAAAGTGAAGCAGGTACTCCAAGTAAAAATATAAATCCTCCTGTAATTATAGTTGTTGGTATTCTCTTTTTGCCTTTTTCATCTACAAAATATGATACAGCTACTTCTAGCATGGATATAGAAGAAGTAAGGGCTGCAAATAATACTAATATAAAAAATAATAAGCTGAAAAAGTAACCAAATGGCATAGATGAAAATACAGCAGGTAATGTTATAAACATAAGTCCTGGACCTTCTGTAGGCTCAAAACCAAGGGCAAATACGGCAGGTAGTATTGCAAGACCTGCAAGTATAGCAATAATTGTATCTAATACTGGAATAAGAGTTGCTGTAGATAAGAGATTATCTTTTTTATCTAAATAGCTTCCATAAGTAATCATAGTTCCTATTCCTATAGAAATTGAGAAGAATACTTGACCTAGAGCATTCATTGCTACGTTCATATTAATTTTTGAAAAGTCAGGTACAAATAGAAACTCTATACCTGCTATACCACCTTTAAGAGTAATACTTCTTATAGCTATAATTATAATCATTATGAATAAAGCCGGCATCATTATTTTTGAAGCTTTTTCAATTCCACCACTAATACCTCTTAAAACTATTAATATGGTAGCTATCATGAAAATAAATTGATATGACAATAATTCTATAGGAGAATTAAGTAAATTATCAAAAATACTACCTAAATATGCTGAATCAGTAGTGTTTAGATCACCTACTATTGCTGATTTTAGATAAAATATAACCCAGCCTCCTACAGTAGAATAAAAGGCAAGTATAATAAAACCACATATTATTGCTAGAGTACCAACAAAAGCCCATCTTTTATCAATGCTTCTATATGCACCAAAAACAGATAATTCAGTTTTTCGTCCAAGAGTTATAGCTGCAAGCATTAAAGGAATACCTATAATTGCTAGAAATAATAGATATAATAAAACAAAAGCTCCACCACCATTTGAACCAGTATTATATGGAAATTTCCATAAATTACCTAAACCTATTGCAGAACCAGATGCTGCCAAAATAAATCCTAAATTTGAAGACCATTTATCACGAATATTCTCACCCCCTTTGATTAATATTTATATTATAATTTAATTCTAAATATTAATCAAATTTAATATTTAGAATTAAAAAAAGGAGCCTAAGCTCCTTTTAAAATAAATATATTATTCTTTATAATTTGATAATGTATCATTAGCAGATTGTAATGCACTATTTACTGAGTTAAGAGTATTTTGGATTTTTTGCTTATTTTCTGGTTTTTCAACAGAAGAAAGAGCTTGATTTAACTCATTTACTGAAGATTGAAGCTGACCTGTAACTCCTTGAACTCTTTGTCTAGCATTTTTACCTTGATTATTTCCCATTTTATTTTTCAAAGTTTTCACTCCTTTTAAATTTTTGCTGCCATATTATTATGTGTATTAAATAAAAATTAATTCAAACTATGATTATGTTAATATAACAATAAATAGTAAAATTAAACGTAATTCAGTTTCTATGACCATTTGAGTAATACTAATTTTCATATTATTATTAAATTTTCATGTTTTATTGAAAATAATTATCAATTAAAGTTTATTTTTAAAAATTGTGGGTACTATTAATATAGCAGCAAATAAAATAATTTTAAATTTAACAATCAAGGAGTGTGTTTTATGAAAATAGTAGTTATAGGATGTACACATGCGGGAACAGCGGCAACAGTAAATGCTGCTAAGATGTATCCTGATGCAGAAATTACAGTTTACGAAAGAAATGATAATATTTCTTTTCTTTCTTGTGGTATAGCATTATATGTAGGTGGATTTATAGAGGATCCAGAAGGATTATTTTATTCATCACCAAAGGAACTTGCTAAACTTGGAGTTAATACCAAGATGCAGCATGATGTATTAGATGTAGATACTGACAAAAAGAAAATAAAAGTTAGAGATATGAAATCAGGAGAAGAATTTGAAGAGCTTTATGATAAATTAATAGTTACAACAGGCTCATGGCCAATAGTACCTCCTTTTGAAGGTATAGACTTGGATAACATATTATTATCTAAGAATTATAATCACTCAAATACTATTATAGAGAGAGCTAAAAATGCAAAGAATATAGCAGTAATAGGTGCAGGATATATTGGTGTAGAGCTTGCGGAAGCATTTAATTTAAATGATAAAAATGTTACTCTTATAGATATGGCTGATAGAATACTAAGTAAATATTTAGATAAAGAATATACTGATATAGCTGAAAATACTTTTAGAGAAAAAGGAATAAAACTTGCGTTAGGTGAAAAAGTTACAAAATTTGAAGGAAATGATGGTAAAGTATCAAAGGTTATAACTGATAAGGGTGAGTATGATATAGATTTAGTTATATTATGTATTGGTTTCAAACCAAATACTTCTTTACTTAAGGATCAAGTAGAAATGTTAGGTAATGGTGCAATAAAAGTAGATGAATATATGAGAACAAGTAAAGAAGACGTATTTGCAGCAGGAGACAATTCAGCAATAATTTATAACCCAACAGGAGAGCATAGATACATACCATTAGCTACAAATGCAGTAAGAATGGGAACTATAGCATCTAAAAATCTCTTAGAAAATAAAGCTAGATATATGGGTACTCAAGGAACTTCTGGTATAAAGATATATAATCATAATATTTCTTCTTCAGGGCTTACAGAAGAAGCAGCAAAACAAGCTGGTTTAGATTTTGATACTGTTACAGTAAAGGATAAATATAGACCTGAATTTATGCCGACACATGAAGAAGCTACATTAAAGGTAGTATATGAAAAAGGTACAAGAAGAATATTAGGTGCACAAATTATATCAGATGCAGATTTAACACAGTATATGAATACTATGTCAGTAGTTATACAAAATAAAATGACTTTAGATGAACTTGCATATACTGATTTCTTTTTCCAACCACATTATAATAAACCATGGAACTTATTAAATTTACCAGGTTTAAATGCATAAATTTTAAAACCGCCTTATTTAAGGCGGTTTTTTGTTGATTAAAAGTATTATAATGTATATAATAACTATATTATAATACAAAGGATGAATATAAATGGAATTTTTACCAATATCACAAAAAGATATGAAAGATAGAGGATGGGATATATTAGACTTTATAATTGTATCAGGAGATGCATATGTAGATCACCCATCATTTGGAGCTGCAATAATTGGAAGGGTACTAGAAAGATATGGATATAAAGTTGGAATAATAGCTCAACCTAATTGGAAGAGTTTAAAAGACTTCAAAAAATTAGGTAAGCCTCGATTAGCATTTCTTGTAACAAGTGGAAATATTGATTCTATGGTAAATCATTATACAGTAGCAAAAATGAAAAGAAGAAATGACTTATATTCACCTGGAGGTAATGCAGATTATAGGCCTGATAGAGCTTCTATAGTGTATAGTAATAAAATCAAAGAAGCATACAAGGATGTGCCTATTATACTTGGAGGAATAGAGGCAAGTCTTAGAAGATTTGCTCACTATGATTATTGGGATAATAGTATTAGAAGAAGTATAATAATAGATTCAAGAGCAGACTTAATAGTATATGGCATGGGAGAAAAGCAAATAGTAGAGATAGCTGAATCCTTGGAAAGTGGTATACCTATAGAAGAAATAACATATATAAAAGGTACAGTATATAAGACAAAAGATAAGGATAGGGCTTATGAGCCTATTTTCTTGCCTTCATATAGTGAAATAACTAATAATAAGAAAAAATATGCAGAAAGTTTTATGATTCAATATAAAAATATGGATAGTATACAAGGCAAACCACTAATAGAATCTTATGAAGATAATTACTATATTGTACAAAATCCACCTCAAGAACCTATAGAAAATATAGATTTAGATGATATATATAATCTTCCTTATACTAGAAATTACCATCCTATATATGAAAAACAGGGTGGGATACCTGCAATAAATGAGGTTAAATTTAGTATTATAAGTAATAGAGGCTGTTTTGGAAACTGTAATTTCTGTGCCTTAGCTTTTCATCAAGGAAGGGTAGTTAAATCAAGAAGTCATAAGTCTATATTAAATGAAGCAGAAAAAATAGTTGAAGATGAAAACTTCAAAGGATATATTCACGATGTAGGAGGACCTACTGCTAATTTTAGGAAAAGAGCTTGTAAAAAGCAAGAAAAATATGGAGTATGTAAAGAAAAACAATGTTTATTTCCTAGTCCTTGTACCCAGCTTGAAATAGATCATAAGGATTATTTACATCTTTTAAGGAAACTTAGAAATATTCCTAAGGTGAAAAAAGTATTTATTCGTTCAGGAATTAGATATGATTATCTTATACATGATAAAGATGATACTTTTTTTAAGGAATTATGTAAACATCATATAAGTGGTCAATTAAAAGTTGCACCAGAACATATTTCAGAGAATGTATTAGAAAAAATGGGAAAGCCTAAAAAAGAAGTTTATGAAAAATTCATAAATAAGTTTGAAAATATAAATAAAAAAATAGGAAAAGAACAATTTGTGGTTCCTTATCTTATGAGTTCTCATCCAGGTTCAACTTTAAAAGATGCTATATCCCTTGCAGAATATTTAAATAAAATAGGACACAGACCAGAACAAGTACAGGATTTTTATCCAACCCCTTCTACTCTTTCTACTTGTATGTATTACACAGGTCTTGACCCTAGAACTATGAAAAAAGTATATGTGGCAAAGTCACCACATGAAAAAGCTATACAGAGAGCATTAATTCAATATAGTGACCGTAGAAATTATAAACTTGTGAAAGAAGCTCTTTTAAAAGAAAATAGAGAAGATTTAATTGGTTTTTCTAAAAAATGTCTTATAAAACCTTAAATATAACGATTAAAATCACCTATATAATATAGGTGATTTTAATTATTAACAAAAAGTAAAAAAATATAATTTAAAGTGTTGCTAAATTGAAATAAATCGTATATAATTGTCATATGTTAAACTAATGATACAAAATATTCTGAATATACAGAAAGGGGGATAGTGGTTTTATATAATAATTTTTAAGCAAGGAGTTGATATTTTTTGGAAAACAATGACAGAGGACAATGGGGTTCGAAATTAGGTTTTATTTTAGCAGTTATAGGTTCGGCAGTTGGTTTAGGAAATATTTGGAGGTATCCTTATCTCTTATATACCAACGGAGGAGGGGCGTTTTTAGTACCTTATTTTATAGCTTTATTTACAGCAGGGATACCTTTGGTTATATTAGAATATGGGTTTGGACATAAGTTTAGAGGGTCTGCTCCATTATCGTTTGCTAGAGGAAATAAGAAGTTTGAATGGCTTGGTTGGTGGCCTAGTGTTACATCCTTCATTATACTTACTTATTATACAGCAATATTAAGTTGGGCAATTAATTATTTGTTTTTCTCATTTGGTCAAACTTGGGGTTCTGATACTAATGCATTTTTCTTTGGTGAGTTTTTACAGGCTTCATCTGGTCCCTTAGATATATCAGGAATGAGGTGGCCAATATTTATAGGAATTACAGCTATTTGGTTTATAAATTGGTTTGTATCTTATAGAGGAGTTTCCGGTGGAATAGAGAAATTAAATAAAGTACTCATACCTACATTACTTGGAATTATGATTATTATAGTTATTAGAGGAGTTACACTTCCTGGAGCATCTTTAGGATTAAATAAACTATTTACACCTGACTGGTCAAAAGTAAAAGATTTAAATGTATGGATAGATGCATATGGGCAAGTATTTTTCTCACTTAGTTTAGCTATGGGAATACTCATAACATATTCATCTTATTTACCTAAAAAGTCAGATATAAATAATAGTGCATTTATAACTGCATTTTCAAATAGTGGATTTGAATTTTTATCAGCTATAGGAGTGTTTGGGATATTAGGATTTATGGCAACTAGCCAAGGAATACCAATTGAAGATGTTGCAACACAAGGTATTGGTCTTGCTTTTGTAGCTTTTCCAAAAGTCTTTAGTTTAATGGGACCACTTGGTGCTGTTTTTGGAGTATTATTCTTTTTAGCATTAGTATTTGCAGGACTAACATCAAGTATTTCATTATTAGAAGCATTCTCTAGTGCAGTTATAGATAAATCTGGAGCAAGTAGAAAAAAAGTAATTACTATAACTTCCATAGTAGGATATTTAGTATGTGTAATATATGCAACAGGAGCTGGAGTTTTTGTACTAGATATAGTTGATGCGTTTATTAATTCATTTAGTTTAGTAACTGTAGGATTACTCGAAGCATTAATATTAGGTTGGATAATTGGTGCAGATAAGATAAGAAAGCATACTAACTCAGTATCTATTTATAGTATAGGTAAATGGTGGGAAGTAATGATTAAGTTTGTAACACCTGCAATACTAGGTGTAATGCTTATTACAAAGATAATTAATGAAATAAAATCTCCTTATGGTGGTGGAGATTACTCATCTTCTGCACTTCTACTATTAGGTTGGGGAGTTGTAGGATCTATTATAGTTATTGCATTTATAGCTAAAAGTACAAGATGGCATAAGGGAGTATTAGAGAAAAATATTGAAGATGAAGAGGAGGCAATTTAATGACAGGAACTTCTATAGCATTTTTCTTATTTGGAGCAATTGTATTATGGGGTGGCATAGCAGTTACTGTTACTATAGCCATAAAAGATAAAAGTTAATATAAAAAATAATGACATCATATCAATATGATGTCATTATTTTTTATTTTTCTAAATTTACAATAGTTCTTCCTTTATGATTTCCATTTAACATTTTATCAATTTCTTCATTTAATTCTTTAAGTCCAATTTCATTTATATTATCATGTAAAGTATCTATTTTCCAATCATTTGAAAGCAAGCTCCATAATATATTTCTAAGCTCATTATCTACATTTACTGAGTCAACTCCAAGCAGTGATATTCCTCTTAATATAAATGGATAAACAGATGCATCAAATTTATGACCAGCTACATTTCCGCATGTAGTTACACTACCACCATAATTTGTAGTTTTTATTGCAGTTGAAAGCATATTACCTCCAGTTGTATCAATCACTCCAGCCCATCTAGATTTTAAAAGAGGTTTTCCACTTTCATCTTCCAATTCATGTCTATCTATGATGTCTTTTGCTCCCATATCAACTATCATATCTTTTTCTTCTTTTTTTCCTGTAGCACCTATTACATTATATCCTAATTTAGATAATATTTTTATAGCAGTACTACCAACTCCACCAGTAGCACCAGTTACTAATATCTCTCCATCATTAGGTTTTACTCTTCCTAATTTCATAAGTTTATATACAGATATAGCGGCAGTAAAACCTGCTGTACCATATATCATACTTTCTTTTAATGATAAATTCTCTGGGAGTTTAACTACCCACTTACTAGGAACACGAATATATTCTTCAAATCCACCATCAGTATTCATTCCTAAATCATATCCTGTGACTAATACTTTATCGCCTTCTTTTATATTATTATCATTACTTTCTACTACAATTCCAGCTGCATCAATTCCAGGAGTATGAGGATAATTTCTAGTTACTCCTTTATTTCCTATTGATGACAATGCATCCTTGTAATTTAAAGAAGAATATTTTACATTTATAGTAATATCACCTTCTGGCAAATCACTTATTTGTTTTGAGATTATACTTCTTTTAAAGTTTTCTCCATCTTCTTCCACAAAAAATGCTTTAAATTTTACATCTTTCATTTGTATCCCTTCTTTCTATATATTCAATTTATTATTACCCATATATATTTATATTATAGTAGAAAAAAAGTAATAGATAGTGATATGATATAAGTAGAAAATAAAAGGAGTGATTATTTTTGAAAAAATTTAATGAATATGAATATATAAGACCAAATATTAAAAAGTTAGAACGAGAATTTATAGATTATTTAGAAAAATTTAAAGAAGCAGAAACTGTAGATATTCAAAATGAAATGATGAAAAATATAAACAATTTAAGAAAAAACTTTGAGACTATGGAAAACTTAGTTTTAATTCGTCATACAATAAATTTAAATGATGAATATTATGAAAAAGAAAAAGAATTTATGGATGAAAATTCTCCTGTTTATACTGGACTTGTTTCACATTATTATAAAGCACTTATTAATTCAAAATTTAAAAATGAATTAAAAGACCAATGGGGAGATCAGATATTTAAAATTGCAGAACTTAAAATTAAAACTTTCTCTGAAGATATAATAGAAGACTTAAAAAAAGAAAATAAATTAGTAAGTAGATATACTAAATTACGTGGCTCTTCAAAAATAAATTTTGAAGGAGAAGAAAGAAATTTATCTGAAATGGGTCCATTTTTACAATCAAAAGATAGAAATATAAGAAAAAAAGCCCAAGTTGCTTATAATAATTTCTTTTTTGAAAATGAACAAGAATTTGATGATATTTATGATGAAATGGTAAAAGTTAGACAGAAAATAGCAAAAAAATTAGAATATAATAATTTTATAGAACTTGCATATGATAGACATAAAAGAAGTGATTATAATAAGGATATGGTAAAACAATATAGAGATCAAATTAAAGAAGAAATAGTTCCTATTGCAAACTCTTTAAGAAAAAGGCAAGCAGAAAGATTAGGAATTGAAAATCTTAAATATTATGATGAACCTTTAGAATTTTTATCTGGAAATGCTACGCCTAAAGGCGATAAAAACTGGATGATACAAAATGCAGAAAAAATGTATAATGAATTGTCTGCTGAAACAGGTGAATTTTTTAAGTTTATGAAGCAAAAAAATCTTATGGATCTAGAAGCTAAAAAAGGTAAAGCTGGTGGTGGATATTGTACATTTATAGATGATTATAAATCACCATTTATATTCTCAAATTTTAATGGCACTTCAGACGATGTAGATGTTCTAACTCATGAAGCAGGTCATGCTTTTCAAATGTATAGTAGTAGGGATTTTGAATTGCCTGAGTATAATTTTCCAACTCTTGACGCATGTGAGATTCACTCTATGAGTATGGAATTCTTAGCATGGCCATGGATGGACTTATTTTTTAAAGAAGATACTTTAAAATATAAATTTTCTCATTTAAGTGGAACAGTTTTATTTTTACCTTATGGAGCATTAGTAGATGAATTCCAACACTTTGTATTTGAAAATCCAGAAGTATCAAAAATTGATAGAAAAAGAAAATGGAGAGAGTTAGAAAAGAAATATCTTCCTAATTTAAATTATGAAGATAATGATTTCTTAGAAAGAGGAGGATTTTGGTTTAGACAAGGTCATATTTTCACAGATCCTTTCTATTATATAGATTATACTTTAGCTCAAGTTTGTGCATTTCAATATTGGGTTAAATATAGAGATAATAAAGAAGAAGCTTTAGAAAGCTATATAAAATTATGTAAAATGGGAGGAAGTAAATCTTTCTTAGAATTAGTAGAATTTTCAGGACTTAAAAATCCATTTAATGAAGGAACTATATCTGAAATTTCAAAACCTATAAAAGAATGGTTAGAAAAAATAGATGATAAAAAACTTTAAAAATATTTTAAGGATTTGATAAAATGTATAGTCAAAATGATTTATATAAAATATCTGATACTCTTACAAATATAACTAATGCTATAGCAAGTGTAATCAATGTAGATGTTACAATAGTTGATGAAAAATTAAATAGAATTGCCGGAACTGGAAAATATTTAGATAATATAGGCGAGAAGCTAAATGACAATTGTCTTTTTGCTTATGCTCTTAAGCAAAATGAAAGCTTTATAATAGAAAATCCTAGAGAACATGAAGCATGTAAGAATTGTACTCATAAAGGTGTGTGTAGAGAATGGGCTCAAGTATGTTGTCCTATTAAAATAAATAGAGATACAATTGGGATTATAGGGCTTATAGCATTTAATAAAGAACAAAAAGAAATAATATCAAGTAATAAGATGAATTTGTTAGAGTTTTTAAATCATATGGCAGATTTAATTGCATCTAAATTAGACGAAAATAGAAAAAAAGAAGAAATTACTCTTATGGCTAGTGAGTTAGAAATACTATTAAATTCTATGAATACAGGAGTAATTTCAACTGGACAAAATGGAGAAATAAAAAGATGTAATATAATAGCAAATGAAATGTTTGAATTAAATAAAATAAAGAATATAAAAGAAATAATAAAAAATAAATTTTCAAATAAAAAGTCACCTATATCAAATAAAGAATTTGTATATAAATATAAAAATAAAAATTATAGAGCATTTTATAGTGTAAAACCTATAATTATAGAGAATGAAGTAACAGGTTATATATTTACATTTACTAAAATGAAAGAAATACTAAAAGTAGTAAATGATTTATCAAGTCCTACTCAAATGACATTTTTTAGTGATATTATTGGTGAAAGTATAAATATAAAAGATGTAAAAAGATATGCAAAAAAAATATCTAAAAGTAATTCTACTGTATTAATAACTGGTGAAAGTGGTACAGGGAAAGAACTTTTTGCAAGAAGTATCCATTTTGAATCGGAAAGAGCAGATAAGCCATTTATTGCAATAAATTGTACTGCTATTCCTGAAAATTTAATAGAAACTGAACTTTTTGGATATGAAGAAGGTGCTTTTACAGGAGCTAAAAAGAGTGGAAAATTAGGCAAATTTGAACTTGCACATAAAGGAACTATATTTTTAGATGAAATAGGTGACATGCCATTACATTTACAAACAAAATTACTTCGTGTATTACAAGAAAGTGTAATTGAAAGAGTAGGAGGAAATAGTGTAATTCCAGTAGATGTAAGAGTTATAGCTGCTACAAATAAGTTATTGGAACAAAAGGTGAAATATAAAGAATTTAGGGAGGATTTATATTATAGATTGAATGTAATTCCTTTAAAAATACCACCTTTGAGAGAGAGATTAGATGATATAACTATATTAGTAGATAATTTTCTTGAGAAATTCAATAAAAGATTAAATAGAAATATAAATAAAGTAAGTAATAATGTAATTGAATTGTTTAGACAATATCATTGGCCTGGAAATATTCGTGAACTTGAGAATGTAATAGAATATGCTGTTAATATGTGTGTTACAGATATAATAAATATAGGAGATTTACCAAGGAATATAAGAGAACAAGAATATGAAAATATAAAAGAAAATACTTCTTCTATAATGACTATAAAAGAGTTAGAAAAAATAGAGATAAAAAAAGCTTTAGATAGATATGGTAGGGATAACAAAGGTATAGAAAAATCTGCAAGGGTTTTAGGTATTGGAAGAGCAACAATATATAGAAAAATAAAATCATATAATATTTAAATAGGTATCAATTTGAGATATTCTCTCAAATTGATACCTATTTTTAAACAATTGGAGTATCATAATGATACAGATTTAGGTTGGATATTATGAAATAGCTATTGGCATAGAATTTGCAAATATAAACAGTAAATGAAATGATAGGATGATTAGATGGAATTAAAAAATATAATTATAAATATATTAAAAAATGAAGTAGTTCCTGCAATGGGATGTACTGAACCTGTTGCTGTAGCATTTGCATGTGCCAAATCAAAACAAGTATTAGAGGATGAATCCATAAGAAAAGTACAAGTTTTTGTAAGTCCCAATATATATAAAAATGGTCTTGGTGTAGGTATACCCAATACTGAAGAAGTAGGACTTAGTATTTCTGCTGCACTTGGAATATCTATAGGTAATGCTAATAAAGGTCTTGAACTATTAGAGGATGTAGATGAAAATATTTTATTAAAAGCACATAAGATTTTAAAAGACATTCCCTTTAAATTAGATATCAAAGATACAGATAAAAAAATATATATAGAAGTTAATATAGAAGGAAAATATAATAATGTAAATTTAATAATAGAAGATAGGCACAATAATATAAAATATATTGAAAAAAATAATGAGATAATACTTAATAAAGGTAGTAATGATGAGAACAAAGATAATACTGAAATATCATTTTTAATTAATAAAACAATACAGGATATTGTAAAAACAATAGAGAAAATAGGCACAGAAGATCTATTATTTTTATTAGATGGTATGAATATGAATAAAAAAATGGCTGACAAAGGTTTAGAAAAAAAGTTTGGAATAGGAGTAGGATATAGAACAAAAAAATTAATAGATAAAAATATACTTTCAAATGATTTATTAAATAATTCAATGATGATTACAGCTGCAGGTGCTGATGCAAGGATGAGTGGAGTTGATTTGCCAGTGATGAGTTCAAACGGAAGTGGGAATAATGGTCTGACAGCAATACTTCCTATAGTAGCATTTAATCAAAAATATCATCAAACTAATGATAAATTAGTTAAAGCATTAGCTATAAGTCATGTGATAAATTGTTATATAAAATCATATATAGGAAGGTTATCAGCATTATGTGGGTGCGCAGTAGCAGCTGGTACTGGAGCAAGTGCAGCTATAACATGGCTTATGGGTGGAAGTTATGAACAAATTGATGGAGCTATAAAGAACATGATAGCTAATATAAGTGGTATGATTTGTGATGGTGCAAAGTCAAGTTGTGCATTAAAAGTATCTACTTCTGCTTCAGTAGCAGTACAGTCAGCACTTCTTGCAATAAATGGAGATATTACATTTGATAGAAATGGAATAATTGAGGCTTCTGCTGAAAAAACCATAAAAAACTTGGGGATATTAAGCAGTGATGGAATGCATAATATGGACAATAGTATTTTAGCTATAATGGAAAATATGATTTAAATATAACCCTGACATATGTCAGGGTTAACTTATTCTCTCTATAGGTTCTATAAATTTTGAGAAATAGACAGTATTAATTCCATCACCACGGTCATTTTCAAATTTATGAAAAAGAGTATATCCATAATTTTGAAGAAGACTCATTTGTGGAAAGTTAGATGACCAAGTTCTTCTTACTATAAAAGGTAATGAAAGTTCAAATGGTAATTCATTTTCTATAAATTTATTAAATTTTGAAGCGATTTTTTGTCCTCTATAATCAGGGTGTACACATGCAATTTTTATATAATTACATGGTGTATATTGTGATATGATATCTTCATAATAATTATGATAAAAAATAGAAAAACCAACTAGATTTTTATTATCAAATGCTAGTAAAAATTTAGCTTCATCTATGAATAAGCTTTTAAAATATTTATAAGGTCCATTAGGGTTATTTTCCCTTTCAGATAATGAGGGATAAAAATCTTTATCACATAATAATAAAAGATTCCAAATAGCATCTTTAAATGGTAAGATGTCGTTTAAATTATCAATAAAGTTTAAATTAATATTTTTCATTTTTCACCTCGAAATTATTTTTTTTATTTGTTCTAAAATTATATAATAATTTTAGTCAAATAACAATATATTAAATAAAAAATATTATATATTAAATTTAATAATTTTATTAATAATTTAGCTAAATTTTTAATAAATATTATCCCATTGATTAATAGCTTGTTTGCCCTTCTTTAAGCCTGTTTTATAATCGTTGTTTAATATATTTAAATCTGTAGTGAATCTTGTGGTTTTAAAATCTAAAGGAGGGTTAATTTCTAATATATTTATATTCTTTGGTGGCTTTCTTATGAAATCTATTGATTCATTATATTTTTTAGCTCTATTTCCTAAAGCGTATATTAAATTAGGATAATCTCTCAATATAAATTTGCTTATATAATATGATTTACTGACTGTCATTCTATAATTTTTAGGTCTTGAACGTATTACTATAATATTTTTGGCATTTCTTTTATAGGCCTCTTTGACTGGTATTGGGTCTGAAATACCACCATCAGCATATTTTTGTCCATTGATTTCAATGGGACTTCTATATACTACAGGTATAGCACTAGAAGCTTTTACTACTTTACTTATATTATTTTTATTAGGTTCAATATACTCTATATTTCCTGTATTTATATTGGTAACTCCTACAAGATATTTACCTTTGTATTCCATTATTTTATCTATATCAAGTTCAATTTCTTTCAATGATATATCCCATAACCAATCTAAGTCTAAAAGGTCTCCACCCTGAAGAAATCTTTTAATATTTATAAATTCTTCACGAGTAGAATATTTTGTATATATATTCATATTTCTTCCGTGCATATTTGAAAGGTATCCTGATAATGTAGTAGCACCAGCTGATACACCAATACACATATCAAAAGGGTTAAAATTTTCTTTCAAAAATGCATCTAATACTCCTGCTGCAAATATTCCTCTCATAGCTCCACCTTCTACTACAAGAGCATTTTTATTTTTTGTCAAACAGATCACCTACTTATTAAATTTAATAAATCTTATATATATTATTTACCATATTTTTAAAAGTGTTAATCATATGAAGATTTATATGTTATAATATTATCGATAA
This sequence comes from Senegalia massiliensis, assembly GCF_900626135.1. Lineage (NCBI taxonomy): Bacteria > Bacillati > Bacillota > Clostridia > Eubacteriales > Clostridiaceae > Senegalia > Senegalia massiliensis. Next base: position 5,233 of record NZ_LR130785.1, on the reverse strand, counting down.
AATGATTAAAGGAGTTTTTATATGGGAATAAAAAGCTTTTTGAAATTAGTAGAAATACAAACGAAAGTTGCTAGTATTATTCCATTTATATTAGGAACAGTTTATACATTATATAGATATGATAATTTTAATGTTAAGAATTTTTTATTTATGTACATTTCTCTAATCACATTTGATATGGCTACTACTGCTATAAATAATTATATTGATTATAAAAAAGCTATAAAAAAACATGGCTTTGGATATGAAGTTCATAATGCCATAACAAATTTTAATCTCAAAGAAAGTACAGTGATTTTTACCATATTTATATTATTACTAGTAGCTATAACAATGGGCGTAATATTATTTATTAATACAAATTATATACTTTTAATTTTAGGAATTATATCTTTTGGTGTTGGAATACTATATTCATTTGGTCCTGTACCAATTTCTAGGATGCCTCTTGGTGAAATGTTTTTAGGCTTTTTTATGGGTTTTGTAATACCTTTTGTATCTATATATATTCATAGATATAATAAAGGTTTAATAGATATGAATATTAATTTATCACAAATAATTGTTAAATTTGATATTTTAGAGGTGATAATTATATTTTTAATATCATTACCTACTGTTGTGTGTATTTCTAATATAATGCTTGCAAATAATATTTGTGATATAGAAGACGATATAGAAAATAAAAGATATACTCTACCTATATATATAGGTAGAAAAAAATCACTTAAATTGTTTAAATATCTATATTATATTGCTTATATAAATATTATATTCTCTATAATATTTAAAATATTACCTATTACAACTATATTAGTATTCTTGACGTTGATACCTATAAAGAAAAATATAGATATATTTTTTAAAGAGCAAACAAAAAAGAATACATTTATTTTTGCGGTGAAGAATTTTATACTTATTAACAGCATATATATATTAAGTATATTACCTGGCTTATTATTAAAATAATTATATAAGTTTATCAAACAATTAAATCTATTTTATAGATTTAATTGTTTTTTTATAAAAAGAACTAGGTATAAGGACAAGTTTATGGTAAAATATTAACGTATATAGAATGTTAATATTTTATCATTAAATCTTTTCTTAGATTAATAATTAAATTATACTTTTATTTAAGGTGGTGTTAAGATGGAAAATGTAAGAAAGTTACCAGAAGTAAAGTATCAAGAATTAGAATTATTTATTGATAACTTAGAAGCACCAAAAGAATCTTTAATACAAGTACTTCATAAAGCACAATCTATTTTTGGGTATTTACCTAATGAAGTACAGTTGTTTATAGCAAGAAAATTAGATATTCCTGCATCAGAAGTATTTGGAGTAGTAAGTTTTTATTCATATTTTTCTACAGAGCCTAAAGGAGAACATACTATTAGTGTGTGTATGGGTACAGCTTGTTATGTAAAAGGTGCAGAAAAATTAATGAACAAATTAGAATCCGAATTAAATATTAAAAGTGGAGAAACAACTAAAGACAATAAGTTTACTCTAAAAGGAGTTAGATGTATTGGAGCGTGTGGACTTGCACCAGTTATAACAGTAAATGAGAAGGTATATGGAAAAGTAAAAGAAGATGATATAAAAAATATATTAAATGAATATATTTAAGGGGGTATAATATTGCAAGTAAAATCATTGGAACAATTAAAAAAATTATCTAAAGATTCAAAAATCAAAGTAGAGTTAAGACGTGAAAATGATCATGATAGAAATATGCAAGAAATATCAGGTAATTATAAAAGCAATATTATGGTTTGTGCTGGTACTGGATGTGTATCTTCAGAGAGTGATGAAATTATAGATAGTTTAAATTCAGTGTTAAAAGAAAAAGGATATGATGATAAGGTACAAGTTGCAAAAACTGGATGCTTTGGTTTTTGTGGACAAGGTCCTATAGTTAAAATCTATCCTGAAGATGTTTTTTATGTTAAGGTTTCTCCTGATGATGCAGAAGCTATAGTGAATGAGCATATTATAAATGGAAATAGAGTAGAAAAACTTTTATATGAAGAACCTATAACAAATACTAAAATGGATAAACATCACGATATGCCATTTTATAAGAAGCAATATAGAATAGCCTTAAGAAACTGTGGAATTATAAATCCTGAAGTTATAGAGGAATATATAGCTTTTAGAGGATATGAAGCCTTAGGAAATGCCGTAAAAACTGATAGAGAACAATTATTAGATATAATAAAGCAAAGTGGATTAAGAGGCCGTGGTGGTGGAGGTTTTCCTACAGGAGTAAAGTGGGAAATGACTAAAAAAGAAAATTCAGATGAAAAGTATATTATATGTAATGCTGATGAAGGAGATCCAGGCGCATTTATGGACAGAAGCATATTAGAAGGAGATCCTCATAGTATAATAGAAGCCATGGCAATAGGAGGATATATTACAGGGGCAAGTAAAGGCTTTGTATATATTAGAGCAGAATATCCTTTAGCAATATCAAGGTTAAATCATGCAATAACTCAAGCACGTGAATATGGATTTTTAGGAAAAAATATTTTTGATTCTGATTTTTGTTTTGATATAGATATAAAAATTGGTGCTGGAGCATTTGTATGTGGGGAAGAGACAGCACTTATTCACTCAGTAGAAGGTAAAAGAGGAGAGCCAACTAGAAAACCTCCATTTCCATCACAATCTGGATATAAGGAAAAGCCAACTAGTGTAAATAATGTAGAAACATTTGCTAATGTTCCACCTATACTTTTAAATGGAGCAGATTGGTTTAATTCTATAGGAACAGAAAAAAGTAAAGGTACAAAAGTATTTGCATTAGCTGGTAAAGTTAATAATGTAGGACTTGTAGAAGTACCTATGGGAACAACTTTAAGAGAAATAATATATGATATTGGTGGAGGAATAATAGATGGGAAAGAGTTTAAAGCAGTCCAAACTGGAGGTCCATCTGGAGGCGTTATTACTGAAAAAGATTTAGATACTCCTATAGATTATGAATCATTAAAAGCAATTGGGTCTATGATGGGATCTGGTGGAATGATTGTAATGGATGAAGATAATTGCATGGTGAATATAGCTAAATTTTATCTTGAATTTACTCAGGAAGAGTCCTGTGGTAAATGTACTCCTTGTAGAGTAGGTACAAAAAGAATGCATGAAATATTAGAAAATATAACAGATGGAAAAGCAGAAAATACAGACTTAGAAAATTTATATCAATTATCAAATACTATAAAAGATACAGCACTTTGTGGTTTAGGTCAAACAGCTCCTAATCCAGTTTTAAGTACTATGGATTTTTTTGAAAATGAATATAAGCAGCATGTAGAAGAAAAATATTGTGAAACTGGTGAATGTAAGGCTCTTAGTAAATATGAAATAATACGTGAGAATTGTGTAGGATGTACAGCATGTGCTAGAGTTTGTCCAGTTAATTGTATTGATGGAGAAGTAAAAAAGGTACACGTAATAGACCAACAAAAGTGTATAAAATGTGGAGCTTGTTACAATGCATGTAAATTTGAAGCAATTAAAAAGCCATAAAGGAGTGATAATATGCTTAATATTAAAATAAATGAACATGAATTACAAGTTGAAGAAGGTACTACAATATTAGAAGCTGCTAAAAAAGTAAGTGTTCATATACCTACATTATGTCATTTAGATTTAGGTGGATTTGGAGCAGTAAATGAAGGAGCATCTTGTAGAGTATGTATGGTAGAAGTGGAAGGTAGACCTAATTTAATGCCAGCTTGTTCTACAAAAGTGTATGATGGAATGAAAATAAAAAGTGATACATTACGTGCAATTATGGGAAGAAGAATGAGTGTAGAACTTTTACTTTCTAATCATCCTAATGATTGTTTTACTTGTCCGAAAAATTTAGATTGTGATCTTCAATCCTTAGCTAAAGAGCTTGGAATAAGAGATATTCCGTGGCAAGGAGAAAAAATAGATTATGAAACAGATAAGTCTAGTGATGCAATTGTAAAAGATCCAAATAAATGTATAATGTGTAGAAGATGTGAGACTATGTGTAATGAAGTTCAGACATGTAATATATTATCAGGAATAGATAGAGGATTTGATGCTTTTGTAGGACCTGCTTTTAACCTACCAATGAAAGATACATCATGCACTTATTGTGGACAATGTGTAGCAGTGTGTCCTACAGCTGCATTAACTGAACTTAATCATACAGATAAAGTTTGGAGAGCATTAAATGATCCTAAAAAGCATGTAATTGTTCAAGTAGCTCCAGCTATAAGAGTTGCAATAGGTGAGATGTTTGACATGGAGCCTGGAAGTCTTGTTACTGGGAAACTAGCAGCATCACTTAGAAGACTTGGCTTTGATGGAGTATATGATACAGACTTTGGTGCTGATCTTACAATAATGGAAGAAGCATCAGAGCTTGCACATAGATTACAGCATGATGGTACTTTACCAATGCTTACAAGTTGTTGTCCTGCATGGGTAAAATTTTTTGAACATCAGTTTCCAGATTTATTAGATATACCTTCAACTTGTAAATCTCCTCACATAATGTTTGGAGCAATTGCTAAAACATATTATGCACAAAAGATAGGTATAGATCCAAAGGATATTGTAGTAGTTTCAGTAATGCCATGTGTTGCAAAAAAAGCTGAAGCAAAAAGACCAGAACTTACAAAAGATGATAATGACAATGTAGACTTAGTAATCACAACAAGAGAATATTCACAGATGTTAAAAGAAGCTGGAGTAGATTTTAAAAATTTAAAAGACGAAGAATTTGATAAATTATTAGGTGAGAGTACGGGTGCTTCTGTAATATTTGGAACTACAGGAGGAGTTATAGAAGCTGCAACAAGAACGGCATATGAATGGCTTACTGGAGAAGAGTTAGAGAATGTAGAATTTGAAGCTTTAAGAGGTATGGATGGAATTAGAGAGGCAGAAGTTCAAATTGGAGATAAAAGTTTGAAAATAGGTATAGCTCATGGTTTAGGCAATGCAAGAGCAATGCTTGAATCTATCCAAAAAGGGGAATCTAAATATGATGCTATAGAAATAATGGCTTGTCCTGGTGGATGTATAGGTGGTGGAGGCCAACCTTATCATCATGGTGACATGGAAATTATAAAGAAAAGACAAAAAGCTATTTATAGCGAAGATAGAAATAAGAAAAGAAGAAAGTCTCATGAAAACCAAGAAGTTTTGAAGTTATATAAAGAGTTTTTAGGTGAACCTTATG